>CAZLLI010000024.1:0-10635 GCA_964560355.1 uncultured bacterium
ACCTTCAAGTACGCCTACGAGTACCCCGATCCCACCGCCGGCAAGTACGTCAAGATTCAGGACACGGTGCGCGGCTTCAAGGAGATCATCGAGGGCAAGCACGACGATATTCCGGAGCAGGCGTTCTACATGGTGGGTTCGATCGACGAAGTGGTCGAGCGCGCCAAGAAGATGTAAGCGATGACGACCGCCGCGACCTACAAGTTCAAGATGCTCACGCCGAGCCGCACCGCCTTCGACGGCGACGTGGTTTCGGTGACCGCACCCGGCGGTGCGGGCTATCTCGGGGTCCTCGCGCACCACGCGCCGCTCATCACGACGCTGGTCGCGGGCGACCTCACCGTGCGTACCCGGGACGGCGAGACGCACCACTACCGCATCGGCAGCGGACTCCTCAAGGTCGCCAACAACGAGGCGATCGTGCTGACGGAATCGGTCGAAGAAGCGTAGCCATCCGTCGACAGCGCCCAAAGAAAAGGGCCGGCTCACACGAGTCGGCCCTTTTCTTTTTGCGTGCGCGCGCGCTGGGTTCTACGCGGTCTCGTCGCCTTCCATCCAACCGTCCAGCGCCGCCGGCGGCGTCGGGCGCGCGGCGGCCGGCGCGGGTTCGCCCGACGTGCGCAGCGCTTCGTCGGTCTCGATGGGAATGGTGAACGCGAACGTGCTCCCCTTCCCGCGCTTGCTTTCCACCCAGATGCGGCCGCCGTGCAATTCGACGATGTGGCGCGCGATGGCGAGCCCGATGCCGAGGCCGCCCCAGCGCCGCGTCGACGACCCGTCGAGCTGGCGGAAGGTGTCGAAGATGTGCGGGATTTGCTCCTCCGCGATGCCGGCGCCGGTGTCGACGACTTGCACCACGACTCCCTGCTCGGTGCGGCGCGTCGACACTTCGACGCGCCCGCCGGCGTCGGTGAACTTGACCGCGTTCGTGATGAGGCACAGGAGCACCTGCGTGATGCGACGGTTGTCGATGTACACGACCGGGATCTCGTAGCCGGGCGTGAAGGCGACCTCGAGGCGCTTCTCGCCGGCCGCTTCGACCACCTTGGGCCACAGCGAGCGCACCACGTCGTGGATGTGCGACAAGCTGAACGACAGCATCGCTTCCGAGACTTCCAGCTTGGACAGGTCGAGCAAATCGTTAATAAGCCGCAGCAGGTGGTCGCCGTTGTCGGCGATGACGTCGAGGAAGTGCTTGCGGTCCTCGTCGCCCACCAGCCCGTCGCGCATGGCCTCCGTGTAGGCGATGATGACGGAGAGCGGCGTGCGCAGCTCGTGCGAGATATTGGCGAGGAACTCGGTCTTCATCTGGTCGACCTGGCGCAGCTTCTGGTTGGCCTCCTGCAGGTTCTTGTTCTGCAGGATGATTTGCTGCTCGAGCATCTTGCGCTGCGAGATGTCGTGCACCAGCACCTGGATGAACGTGTCCGACTTGATCTGGATCAAGCTCGCGCTGATGTCGACGAAGATGATGTTGCCGTCGCGGCTCACGAAGCGGCGGTCGACGAACGCGCGCGACTTCTGGCTCATAATGTTTACGAAGTCGCGGCGGGCCTGGAACTGGTCCTCGGGCGGAAACAGGTCGAAGTACGCCTTCTTGAGCAGGTCTTCCTCTTTGTAGCCGAGCACCGCGCAGCACTGGCGGTTGACTTCGAGCAGGCGCCCCGAGTTGCGGTCGATGAGCATGATGATGTCGCTGGCGTCGCGCTGGAGGGTGCGGTAGCGCTCGCCCAGGTCCTTCGCTTCTTCGAGCAGCATGGCGTGCTCGACCGCGCAGCCGGCGATGTTGCCGCAGTTGACGAGCTTCTCGAGGTCGCTCTCGTCGAGCGCGCCGGCTTCGTAGCACGCGAGGTTCAGCGTCCCGATCACCCTGCCGTGCGCGAGCAGCGGCACCGACATGTCGCTCCCCAGGGACTCGTCCTTGACGACCTCGAGGAAGCGCGCGTCCGCCGCGATGTCGCGGCGCAGGATCGCGCGGCGGTTGACGACCACCCAGCCCATCGCGGTCTTCTCGTTGAGGGCGAGGCGGCGCCCGTCGCCGAGGCGGTCGGCCTGGCCCGGGATCGTTTGAATGGGATAGAACACGAGCGACTGCTGGTCGGGTGCGAGCAGCGCGATGCTGGCGCGGTCGAACGAAATCAGCTGCGCGAGCTCGCGGGTGACGGTGGTGAGGATCTGCTCGAGCTCGGAAAACTGCAGGATCGAGGTCGCGATGCGAACCATCGCGAGCAGCTCGGCGTTCAATTTGGTCGTAGACGACGTCGCGTCGTGGTGGTCGCTCATTGGTGTTCGCCGTTCCGAAGATTCCCGATCGCACCGCGTCGGTCCGCGCGAGGGACGATAACGCCCTCACCCCGGCGGCGAAGCGACCGTTTCGTACTCAGCACGAAGCGTTCCAACGCGGCGCACCGCGGGGCGATTGTGCGCGCCGTAACCGTATGCTAGACTGGCTCTTCGCCCCCTCGGTATGACCAAGAAGGACAAGCAAGCAAAGGCGCGCCGCAAACCCTCCGCGGCGACCCGCGACCCCATCCGCGATTCCCTCGACGCCGCCCAGTCGTTCGGCTGGAAAAACCGCGCCGATTGGCTGCAGCTGGGCATCGTGGTCGGCGTGGCGCTCGTGCTGCGCGTGACCTTCTTCTTCCTCAACAAGACCTTCAATCCGACCTTCTATTTCCCGGTGATGGACTCGCTCTATCACCACGAATGGGCGCTCGACCTCGTCGCCGGCGGAACGCCGGGCACCGACGCCTTTTTCCGCGGCCCCATGTACCCGTATTTCCTCGCCGCGCTGTACAAGGTGAGCGGCAACAGCATCGCGTTCGCGGTGTTCGTGCAGCACATACTGGGCGCGCTCACGGCGGGTTTGGTCTATCTCACCGCGCGCGAATTGTTCTCGCGCACGGTGGCGCTGGTGGCGGGGCTCGCGGTGGCGTCGTACTGGGTGCTGATCTACATGGAAGGCGATCTCCTGGTGGAGACGCTCTTCATCTTCTTCAACGCGGCCAGCCTTTTGTTCCTCACCATGGGGATTCGGCGCCGCGGTTTGTGGCAGCTCGCGGCGGGCGGCTTGGCACTCGGCCTCGCCACCATCACGCGACCGAGCGTGATGGTGTTCTTCCCGGCCATCCCGCTCGCGATTTGGTTCGCGTGGCGGAGCGAAGCGCGCGGCAAACGCGGGTGGGTCGCGCAGACGGTCGTGGTCGCGGTGGCGTGCGCGCTGCCCATCATGCCGGTGATGATTCGCAATTTCAAAGTGGCGCACGCGATCGTTCCGGTGGGCGCGTCGGGCGGCGTCAACTTCTACATCGGTAACAACCCCGCCTCCGACGGGTCGACCGCCATCGTGCCTGGCACGCGCGCGGATTGGTGGGGCGGCTACGACGACGCCATCGCGATCGCCGAAAAGGACACGGGGAAGAAGCTCAAGCTCGCCGAAGTATCGGACTACTACTTCGACCGCGGCTTCCAGTTCATCAAGACCCACCCCAGCGAAGCCACCGCGCTCATGCTGAAGAAATTCCAGATGTTCTGGGGCGCGGGCGAAAGGGCCAACGACAAGTACATCTACTTCTTCTGGCACCTGGCGAAGATGGTGGTCCCGCTGCCGGGGTTCTGGCTGGTGGCGCCGCTCGGCATCTTGGGCGCGGCACTCTTGTGGCGGCGCCGTCGCGAGCTCACGATGTTTTACCTGTTCGTCGCGCTGTACGCGATCGGCGTCATCGTGTTCTTCGTGAACGCGCGCTTTCGCCTCCCCATCGTGCCGGTGCTGTGCATGTTCGCCGCCTACGCCGCCGTGTACTTGTGGCGCGCGTTTCGCGAGAAGCGGTTCGACGTGGTGCAGTGGCTGATCGTGGTGGTGGCGGCGGCGGCGCTGGTCAACTCCGACTATCTCTACCAGAAGCAGATGCGCGCGTACTCGGACGCGTTCTCGAATTACACGCTCGGCAACGCCTACCTCAAGATGGGCGACAAGGGCACCGCGCTCTCGCACTACGAGCGCGCCGACGAGATCCAGCGCGAGTACCCGACCTCGGCGTACCGATTGATCCAGCGCGAAGTCGACTACAACCTGGGCACGCTGTTGTGGGAACAAGGCATGTGCTCGCGCGCGATCCCCGTGCTCGAGCGCGTGGGCGGCAACGACGAGTTCTCGCTCCACGCCCTCGATTGCCTGGGCGACTGCTACCTCAATCGCAAGGACGTCGCCAACGCGGCGCGCGTGTACCAGCAATTGATGGCGATCTCGCCCTCCGACCAGCGCGGCGTCGCGGGGCTCGCGCGCTGCGCGGCGCTGACCGGCGACTACGCCAAGGCCGAGAGCATGCTCGAAGAGATCGTCAACCCGAGCGGCTCCGTGTACCCGCCCGCGTACATCGCGCTCGCGGAAGTGCAGCGCGCGCAGGGAAAGATCGACGAAGCCATCGCGAGCTACACCAACATCGCGCGCTTGATCGGATACCAGCGCCAGGCCAACCTCGCGCTGGTCGAGCTGTACCAACAAAAGGGCGACACCCAGAACGCGCTGAAAGCGCTCGACCAGGCCGCGCTCTACTCGCCGCCCAACGACCCCACCATCGAGGGGCTGTTCGGCTCGCTGCGCGCGCGGCGATGACCCGGTCGCGGCGCGCCGTTCGCCCGCGGCGAATCGGCGTCATCGACATCGGGACCAATTCCACCAAGCTCTCCGTGGGGGTCGTGCGCGACCAGCGCGTCGCGACGCTCTTCTTCGCGCGACGCCCGTCGCGCCTGGGCGAACGCCTCACCCACACCGGCCGCATCGCCGACGACGCCGCCGCGCGCACCGCGCGCGACGTGCGCTCGCTTTCACTCCTCGCGCGCGCGCACGGCGCCGAGGTCATCGTCGCGGTGGGAACCTACGCGCTGCGCGAAGCCAAGAACGGCGAGGCCATCGCGCGCCGCATCGCACGCCGCTCCGGCGTCCCCGTGCGCGTCCTCACCGGCCACGAGGAAGCCACACTCGCGTACCTCTCCGTGCTGACGCGGTTGCGACGGCCGAAGCCGTACACCTTTCTCGTCGACGTGGGCGGCGGGTCGGTGGAGTTCGTGGCGGCGTATCGCGGCCGCGTGGCGCGCGCCCACTCGCTGCCCTTGGGCGCGCTGCGCCTCTCCGAACGCTACCTGCGCTCCGACCCCGTCGCTCCCCGCGAGCGGCGCGCGCTCGAGAAGCACGTCGACGCCGCGGTCGCGCGCGTCACCGCGCCGTTTGGACGCGTGCGCGCGTCGCACGTCGACCTAGTCGCGTCGGGCGGCACCGCGACCACGGCGCTCGCGATGCTCTTCCCGCGGCGGCGTTCGGCACGAGCGGCCACCACGGCCGTCTCGCGTCGCGCGCTGGAAGAACTCGCCGAGGCGTGCTTCGCGCGCACGATCGCGCAGCGCAAGCGCCTCCGCGGGCTCCCCGCCGACCGCGCCGACATCCTCCCCGCCGGACTCGCGGTCGTGCTCGCGTTCCTGCGCCGCACGCGCAAGCGCGCGCTCGCGGTGAGCGACGGCGGCGTGCGCGAAGGCGTGACCGTCATGCTCGACGCCGAGCTCGAAGAGCTCGCGGACGAGCGGCATCGACACTAGAAGTAATCGGCGAGGGCGGCGCGAAAGCGCGTCCACGGCTCGGACGCGGGGGGTGGCGCGGAGATGGTGACGACGTCGTCGCGGACCGGGTGCGGGAACGAGATGCGCGCGGCGTGCAGGGCGATCGACTGATCGGGCAGCGCGCGCGGCGCGCGGTACTTGAGGTCGCCGACGATCGGGTGCCCCGCGGCCGAGAGCTGCAGGCGAATCTGGTGGTGGCGTCCGGTGCGCGGCGTCACTTCGACGAGTGAGAGCCCGTCGGCGTCCGCGAGCACCCGATACGAAAGAACGGCCGGCTTCGCCTTGGCGGTCGCGGACGGCGCGAGCCGTGAGCGCAGGTGCGTGCGCTCGATGAATCCCTCTAGCTCGCCCGTTTCCTCTTCGAAACGCCCCATCACCACCGCGAGGTAGGTCTTCTCGACCTTGCGGTCGTGGAACGACTTTGCGAGTCGCGACGCCGCCTTCGACGTACGCGCGAACACCAGCACGCCCGACACCGGGCGGTCGATGCGGTGCACGAGCCCCAGGAACACGTTGCCGGGCTTACCCGCGGTCGCGCGAATGTAGTCCTTGCCGGCGTCGAGCGCGGTGCGGTCGCCGGTCTTGTCGCCTTGCGTCAACAGACCGGCCGGCTTCATCACCGCCAGCAGGTGGTTGTCTTCGTAGAGAATCTGAATCGACAGGGTCGTCCACCTCGCTTGACCGCGCCCGCTCCCTCACCTATACTCCCCGGATTCGGCCAACTGCAAATCATGATAGAAGTTACCAACCTATCAAAATCCTACGGCAAAGTCGAGGCGCTGCGCGGGGTTTCCTTCGCGGTGCGCCCCGGCGAGATCTACGGATTGCTCGGACCCAACGGCGCCGGCAAGTCGACGGCGATCCACATCCTCTCCGGATTGGTGACGCCGTCGGCGGGAACCGCGACCATCGGGGGCTTCGACGTGTCGCGCGCGCCGCTGCAGGCGAAGCGCATCTTGGGCGTGGTGCCGCAGCAATCGATCGTGATCGAAGAATTGAGCGCGCTCGCGAACTGCATGTTCTTCGGCGCGCTCTACGGCGTCGACAAGAAAACGCTGCGCGAACGCGCGCGCACGCTCTTGGGCTGGATCGAATTGTCCGACCACGCCAACAAGCCGGCGGGGACGTTGTCGGGCGGAATGCTGCGACGACTGACCCTCGTGCTCGGCATCATCCACGAGCCCAAAGCACTCATCCTCGACGAACCGACCACGGGCCTCGACCCGCAGACGCGCCTGTTGATTCTCGACCGCGTGCGCGAGATCGCGGCGCGCGGCACCGCGGTGCTGCTCACCACGCACCACCTCGAAGAAGCGGAGCGCCTGTGCCATCGCGTCGGCATCATCGACGGCGGCCGCATCATCACGGAAGGAACCTTGGCGGAATTGCGCGCGTCGGTCGAAGACGTCCAGCTCTTCAGCCTGCGCGGCGGCTTCGCGCGCGAGCGCTTGCGCCAGGCGGTGGCGGCGCTCGCGGGCGCCGAGATCATTCGCGACGACGAGGGCGAAGTCGTGGTCGCGGTGCCGACCGGGAGCGGGCTCACGTCGCGACTCATCGAGGCCGCGGCGTCGCTCGAGTTGGTGCAGGAAGTCGCCATCAAGCCGCCTTCGCTCGAAAGCCTCTTCATCCGGCTCACCGGCCGTGAGCTGCGGGAGTGATGCGATGACGCGGCAGTTCGGTGTGGACTCCGAAGTGGGCAAGCTTCGGAAGGTCCTGGTGCACCGCCCCGACTTGAGCCTGCGGCGCCTGACGCCTTCCAATCGCGAGGAGCTCCTCTTCGACGACGTGCTGTGGGTGCGCAAGGCGCGCGGCGAGCACGACCGCTTCGTCTCGCACTTGGAGAAGCGCGGCGTCGAGGTGTTCTATTTGGACGACCTCCTCGCCGACGTCCTGAAGAACCCCGAGGCGCGCTCGTTCGTGATCGACAAGACGGTGACGCGCCTCACCGTCGGCCCCACCCTGGTGCGGGAATTTCGCTCGTACTTGTTCGAAATGGATCCGCGCCGCCTGGCCACCATTCTGATCGGCGGGCTCGCGCACGAAGAAGTCGACGACGACGTCCTGGGGCGCAACTCGCTCACGTTCTCGACCATGGATGCGACCGACTTCCTGCTGCCGCCGCTCCCCAATTCGATCTTCACGCGCGATTCGTCGTCGTGGCTGTTCAACGGGGTGTCCTTGAATCCCATGTACTTCGAGGCGCGCCAGCTCGAGGTCGTGCACGTGGCCGCGATCTACAACTGGCACCCGCTCTTCGCCGAAGCCGACTTCGAGTTTTGGTACCCCGACCAGGACGAGCAAGGGCGCTTCGTGCAGGAGGACTGGGGGCGCGCGTCGCTGGAGGGCGGCGACGTGATGCCGATCGGGCACAAGACCGTGCTGATGGGGATCGGCGAGCGCACCACCGCGCAGATGGTCGAGCGGCTCGCGCAGTCGCTCTTTCGCCACGGCGCGGCCGAGCGCGTGATCGCGTGCGTGATGTCGAAGGACCGCGCGCACATGCACCTCGACACCGTGTTCACCATGCTCGACCGCGACACCGTGACCATCTACCCCAAGGTGGTCGACCAAACCCGCGCGTACAGCCTGCGCCCGAGCGACAAGCCCGGCCAGATGGAGCTCACCCACGAGAAGAGCTTCCTCGACGCCGTCGCCGACGCGCTGCAAATCAAGAAGCTGCGCATCATCGGCACCGGCGGCGACGAGTATCAGGCCGAGCGCGAACAGTGGGACGACGGCAACAATCTGATTGCGGTCGAACCGGGCGTGGTGATCGCTTACTCGAAGAACGAGTACACCAACAAGCGCCTGCGCAAAGCCGGCATCAAGGTTCTCACCATCGACGGCTCCGAACTGGGGCGCGGGCGCGGCGGCGGCCACTGCATGACGTGCCCGCTCCTGCGCGACCCGATTTGAGGCAGACCATGGCAAATCTGCACGGCAGGCATTTTCTCAAGGATCTCGACTTCACCAAGGAAGAGATCCTTTACTTGCTCGATCTGTCGAAGCAGCTCAAGGCCGAGAAGAAGAAGCGACGCGAAACGCGGCGCTTATCCGGACGCAACATCGCGCTCATCTTCGAGAAGACGTCGACGCGCACGCGCTGCGCGTTCGAGGTGGCCGCGTACGACCAGGGCGCGCACGTCACCTACCTCGGGCCCAGCGGCTCGCAGATCGGCCACAAGGAAACGATGAAGGACACCGCGCGCGTGCTCGGCCGCATGTACGACGCCATCGAGTACCGCGGCTACGCGCAGGACATCGTCGACGAATTGGCGGCGCACGCCGGCGTGCCGGTCTACAACGGACTCACCGACGACTACCACCCCACCCAAATGCTGGCCGACGTGCTCACCATGACCGAGCACTGCGACAAGCCGGTCGAGAAGATCGCGTTCGCGTACTTGGGAGATACGCGGAACAACGTGTCCAACTCGCTGCTGGCGGGCGCGGCCATCTTGGGGATGGATGTGCGTCTTGCGGGCCCGAAAGGTTACGGTCCGCCGGACGAGTTGCTCGAACGTTGCCGCGCGCTCGCTTCCAAGAGCGGCGCGAGAATCTTGATCACTTCGGATTCGCGAGAAGCGGTTCGCGCCGCTGATTTCCTCTACACCGACGTGTGGGTCTCGATGGGCGAACCCGAGTCGAAGTGGGAGGAACGCATCAAGCTCATGCAGCCGTATCAAGTCAACCGCGCCCTGATGGAAGCGACCGGCAACAAGAACACCAAGTTCCTCCATTGCCTGCCCGCGTTCCACAACCGCGACACCAAGGTCGGCGAGAACATCTACCGGCAGTACGGCCTCGACGGGCTCGAAGTCACCGAAGAGGTGTTCGAGTCGCCCGCCTCTATCGTGTTCGACCAGGCGGAGAATCGCCTCCACACCATCAAGGCCATCCTGGTAGCCACGCTCGGCGAGTGAATCGAATGGCGCGACGCCGCATCGTGATCGCGTTGGGCGGGAACGCGCTCTTGAAGCGCGGCGAGCCCATGACGACCGCCAACCAGCGCGAGAACGTGCGCGCCGCGGCGCGCGCGATCGCGCCCGTCACCGCCGACCACGACCTCGTCATCTCGCACGGCAACGGGCCGCAGGTCGGGCTGCTGGCGCTGCAAGCCGCCGCGTCGGGACAAAACACGCCGCTCGACGTGCTGGGCGCGGAAACCGAGGGCATGATCGGTTACATGATCGAGCAGGAGCTCGGCAACTTGGTTCCCTTCGAGCGCCCGTTCGCCACCATGCTCACCATGGTCGAAGTCGACCCCAACGATCCCGCGTTCACCAATCCGACCAAACCGATCGGGCCGATGTACACCAAAGATCAGGCGCAGCAACTTTCCAAGGAGAGAGGATGGACCATCGCCGAGGACGGAAGCGGCTGGAGGCGCGTGGTTCCGTCTCCGCTTCCCAAGCGCATCTTCGAAATGCGACCCATCAAGTGGCTGCTCGAGCACAACACCATCGTCGTGTGCGCCGGCGGCGGCGGCATTCCCACCATGTACCGCCCCGACGGCACGCTGGTGGGCGCTGAAGTCGTGATCGACAAGGATCGCGCGAGTGCTGTGCTCGCACGCGAAGTCGGCGCCGATATGTTCGTCATGGCGACCGACGTCCCCGGCGTCTACGCCGACTGGGGCACGTCGAAGCACCGCCTGCTCCGCCGCACCACGCCGGGCGAGTTGCGCGCGCTGCGCTTCGCGTCGGGGTCGATGGCGCCCAAGGTCGAAGCGGCCGTCGCCTTCGTGGAAGAAACCGGCGGGTGCGCCGCCATCGGGTCGCTGGAAGAAATCGCGCGCATCGTGGCGGGCGAAGCCGGCACCATCGTCGAGCGCGAGTAGCGTATGCACCTGTTTCGCATGTACTGGCAGCGCGTTCTCAAGCGACCGTCGTCGGCGCTGTTGTGGATGGCGCTCCCCTTCGTGTTCATGACCATCTACTCGCTCGCCTTCGGCGGCGACGACGGCGGCACGCCCAAGGTGGGCGTCGCCATCGTGGACCAGGACAGCTCGCTGGTGTCGAA
>CAZLLI010000024.1:10735-34950 GCA_964560355.1 uncultured bacterium
GCACGCCCAAGGTGGGCGTCGCCATCGTGGACCAGGACAGCTCGCTGGTGTCGAAACTCGTGAAGACGTCGCTCGGACAGGGTCCGGTCGCGGACTTGGTGACGGTGCTCGACGCGCGCGACGCGGCCGACGTCGAGGCGTTGTTCGAGAAAGAGACGGCGTCGGCGGCCATCGTGATCCCCGACGGCTTCGGCGCCAAGCTGCTGCGCTCCGAACCCGACACGCTGCGGCTCTTGCGCAACCCGCGCCACACCATCGGCCCGCAGATCGCCGAGGGCGTCGTGAGCGGCTTGACCCTCGTCGGCAACGAATTGATCGGGCAATTCACCGTGCCGCTGCGCACGGTGCGCGCGTTCGCCGACCGTCCGAGCGGTCCCTCCGCCGACGACATCGCCGGCGTGTCGCGCGAGTTCTTCGCGGCCGGCCAGCGCGCGCGCGGACTCTCGGTGCTGCAGAAAATCGACGTCACCGTGGTCGACGAGAGCGCGAAGGAGCAGGAGTTCAGCATGGCCGCGCTCTTCTTCCCCGGCCTCATCATGTTCGGGTTGCTGTCGCTGTCGCTCCACATCGAGCACCGCTTCATGACGGACCGCAAGAACCACGTGACCGACCGGCTGGTGACCGCGCCGATCGCGCCCTGGCGCGTCGCGGTCGAGCAGCGCGTGTTCGCGCTCGTGTTCCTGTACGCGATCGGCGTGGTGTCGCTGCTGTTGGGGGCCGCGATCTGGCGCATCCCGCTCCACGGCCTCGCCACCGCCAACGTGATCGTGGTGGCGCTCGCGCTGTTCATCGCGGGGTGGAACGGATCGCTGCACGCGACGTCGCGCTCGCCGCGCGCCGCCTCCGCGCTGGCGTCGATCGCGATCGTGTTTCTGTCGATCCTGGGCGGCGGCTTCTTCCCCGCCGAGTTCATGCCCGCCGCGTTTCAGTCCGTCGTGCGCTGGATCCCGACCGGCATGGCGAACCTGGGGCTGACGCGCGCGCTCACCGGCCGCGAGCTCACCATCTCGCTCCCGGTCCTGTTCGCGGTGAGCCTCGCGTTCTTCGCGCTGGCCGTGGTCTTGACGCGCAGGAGGACCGCTTGATGCGCTCCAATTGGTGGACCATCGCCCGGATCGAATTGACGCTGGCGCTGCGCGACCGCGAAGCCGTGATCTGGTCACTGATCGCGCCCATCGCGATGGCGGCCATCTTCGGCGCCATGTTCGGCGGCAACCAAGCGCCCGCGCCGACGAAGGTGACCATCGACGCCGGCGGCAACCCGCCCGTCGTCGCGCAAGCGTTCCACGTCTTGCTCGAGCGGCGCGGACTCGAGGTGGGTGACGACGGCATCCGCGTCCAGATCCCCGACAGCGTGCTTGACCGCATGCTCGACGGCCGCGGTGCCGGCGCCCGCGTCGTCAAGAAGGACGAGGGCGACATGCGCGTGATGGCGGTGAGCTCCGCGGTGCGCGAAGCCATGTATGTAACCGCGTTTCGCGCCGCCGCGCTCAAGGACGCGTCGCCCGACGCGGTCGCCGGCGTCGTGGGCGACGCGGGCCCGATCGCGGTGGCGTCGACGACGCTCGGCGTCGCCCCCAAGATCCCGGGCGGCAAAGAGCACACGCTCCCGTCGATGCTGGTCATGTTCATCATGTTCCAGCTCACGACGTTCTTCATGCTGTTGTGGGTCGACGATTTGCGTACCGGCAAGACCAAGCGCATCACCATGAGCCCCACGCCGACGCGCGACATCTTGCTCGGCAACGTGGTCGCGCGGCTCTTGTGGGCGGTCTTGCAGGTGGCGATCATCCTCGGCGTGGGCTCGCTCGTGCTCGGCGTGCGCCTCGACGTCGACGCCACCCAATTCGCCGTTCTCATCGGCGCGTACATGCTGGCCGCGACCGCGCTCGGGCTGCTCCTCGGCACGCTCTTCAAGACGCCCGAAAAGGCCAACGCCCTCGGCGTCATCGTGGGCTTGATGCTGGCCGCTCTCGGCGGTTGTTGGTGGCCGCTCGAAATCGTCCCCGGCGCGATGCGCACGGTGGCACTCGTGCTCCCGACCGGGCAGGCGATGGACGCAATCGGCGAGATGACCGCGCTCGGTCCGGCCGCCCCGTTCCCGCTTCGCAATATTCTGGTACTGCTCGCGATGGCGGCCGTCATGCTGCCCGTCGCGACGCGACGCATGCGATCGCAATTGATGAACTAGCACGTGAAGGAGATCTCCGATGTCGATCCGCGCAACGAAATCGTTTGGAGCCTCGAAGCCCGCGACGCTGGTCGGTCTCGCGCTGGTGGCCGCGGCCGGCGCCATCGCCGCGTCGTCGCGCGACGCCACCATTTCCCCGGAGCGCATGGTCGCGACCGTGCAGTACCTCGCGTCCGACGACCTGCAGGGACGCGGACCGGGGACGCCGGGTGAGAAGAAGGCGGTCGCGTACATCGCCGACCAGCTCAAGCAAATGGGCTGCGCGCCCGGCAACCCCGACGGCACCTACACGCAGAAAGTGCCGATGTACGGCTTCGAGGTCACCAACGCACCCTCGCTCGCCGTGCGCGGCAAGGACGGCGCGATGAAGCAGTACGCGGCCGGCGAGCAATTCGTCGGTTGGACCTTGCGGCAGGTCGCGGAGACATCGGTGCAAGACGGCGACCTCGTATTCGTCGGCTACGGCATCGACGCACCCGAATATCAATGGAACGACTTCAAGACCGACGTGCGCGGCAAGGTGATCGTGATGCTGGTCAACGATCCGCCGCTCGCCGACGCGGCCCTGTTCGGCGGCAAGGCGATGACGTACTACGGGCGCTGGACCTACAAGTTCGAGCAAGCGGCGGCGGTGGGCGCGGCGGGCGCGATCCTCGTCCACAACACCAACGACGCCGGCTACCCGTGGGCCGTGGTCGAGAACAGCTGGTCGGGCGAACAGTTCGACGTCGTGCGCGCCGACAAGGGCGCGTCGCGCTGCGCGTTCGAGTCGTGGATCACCGAAGACGCCGCGCGCGACTTGTTCGCGGCGGCGGGGCGCTCCTTCGACGACGACAAGAAGGCGGCGTGCGCGCGCGAATTCCAGCCGGTGTCGCTCGGAATGACGGCGTCGGTAGCGGTGAAGGCGCGTTCGCGCACGATCGAATCGGCCAACGTGGTGGCGAAGGTCGCGGGTACGGGCAAGCTCGCGGACGAGTGGATCATCTACACCGCGCACTGGGATCACCTCGGGATCGGCAAGCCCGCCGACGGCGATTCCATCTACAACGGCGCGCTCGACAACGCGTCCGGCGTGGCCGGCGTGATGGAGATCGCGCGCGCGTTCGCCGGCCACCAGCGCCCCATCCAGCGCTCGGTCCTATTCGTGTTCACAACCGGCGAGGAAAGCGGTTTGTTGGGCGCGACCCACTACGCGGAGCACCCGCTGTATCCGCTCGCCAAGACCATCGCGGAGATCAACGTCGACGGCCTCAACATTTGGGGACGCACCGAGGACATCGTCGTGGTCGGCTACGGCCAATCGGATTTGGAGGAAACGCTCGCGGAAGTGATCGCGCCCGCGAATCGCCGCATCGCGCCCGACAGCGAGCCCGAGAAGGGCTACTACTATCGCTCCGACCACTTCCCGTTCGCGAAGAAGGGCGTGCCCGCGCTCTACGCCGACAGCGGCGTCGAGTACCGCGACCGCCCCGCGGGCTGGGGACTCGAGCGCCGCAAGGAGTACGTCGCCGAGCGCTACCACAAGCCGCAGGACGAATACAGCACGACCTGGGACCTTTCCGGCGCGGCCGAAGACATGGACGCGTTGTTCAAAGTGGGCTTGACGGTCGCGAACAGCGAACGCGCGCCGCAGTGGAGCGAGAAGAGCGAATTCCGCCGCGCGCGCGAAGCGATGATGAAAGGGTCGAAGTAGTTGCGGTCGGCGGGCACGAGCGTCCTTCGAACGCGATTTCCGCAGCGCGATATCAAATGACTCGCGCGAGGACCTGAGCGGAGAAGGACGATCGCGTCCGCCGATTACGACTGACTCTCCCGCAACAGCGCTTCGTGCTCGGCGAGTTTGGCGTCGGCCGCTTCGAAGCCCGCCTCCACCGCTTCGTCGAAGCGGCGAAAATCCTCCAGTTTCAAGTCCGGGTCGAGCGCGGGCCGAATCAGCACCTCGGGGGGATTCAGCGACAGGCGAATCGACGTCAGCGGCGACTGCGGTATCTCGATCGCCTTCATCAGCATCTCGAAGATCAAGGGCCGGCCGCGAATGGGGTGGCGGAGTTTCTCCCACGCGCGACGCTCGTCGACGAAGGTGATCTCGCGGTCGGGCGGCGGCAGCACGTCGACCGCGACTACCGGTGCGGCGGTCAGCGTGCGGATCACGTCGACGGGAAGCGCGTTCAAGATGCCGCCGTCGACCAGCACGCGCCCCTCGTGTTGCTCGGGCGCGAACAAGCCCGCGAGGGCGCTGGTTGCGCGCAGCGCGCGCGCGAGGTCGCCGCTGCGCAACACCACGAGCTTCCCGCGCTGCACGTCGGTCGCCGTCACCGCCACCGGAATTTCGAGCTCTTCGAACGTGCGCGGCAGGTGCCGCTCGAGCAGGCGCGTGATACCGCGGCCGCCGATGAGCCCGCCCATCGCGCTCTTATCGATCAGCTTGAAGAGGTCGAGCCCCTTCCACATTTGGTGGATGCGCTCCGACGAATAGCCCGCCGCGTGCTGCGCGCCGACAATGCCGCCCATCGAGCAGCCCGCCACCGCCGTCACCTGGTAGCCTCGCTTTTCGAGCGCGCGCAACACGCCGATGTGGGCGTAGCCGCGCGCTCCGCCGCTCCCCAGTACCAATCCGATCTTGATTCGACGGGTCTCTGCCATGGAGCGCCCATTATCCCCACGCGCGCACGCAAATGTCAATTCTCGGCCAACTTGACACTGCGAAAGGCTTCGGCTAGTGTGTCCCAGGCCCTCCCATCAGAAAAAAGGAGCCTCTATCATGAATCTACGAACCGGCGTCGCAGTGGCGACGTGTATCGCGTTCATCGGATGTTCGCAGTACGACATTCATTATGACTACGATATGGATTCCAACTTCGCCTCCTACCGCACGTACGCGTGGGCGCCGCAGCCGACGGCGGAAGGCAGCACGAGCGCCAGCGCGGCGATGCAGAACAATTCGCTCTTGCAGGATCGCATCCGTCGCTCGGTCGATACCGCCATGGCGTCGAAAGGCTTCACCGTCAACACCGAGAACCCCGACGTCATCGTGGTGTATCACACCGGCATGCAGAACAAGGTCGACGTGACCGACTGGGGTTATTCGTACGCCGGCAGCTACTGGGGCTGGGCCGGCCGCGACATCGACGTGTACAACTACACCGAGGGTACCTTGCTCGTCGACTTGGTCGACCCGAAGCAGAAGAAGCTGGTGTGGCGCGGCAGCGCGTCAGGCGTCGTGGACCCGGGCCGCACGCCGGAGCAGATCCAGCAGCGCCTCGACGACGTCGTATCGCAGATGTTCCAAAACTATCCACCCAAGTCCAAGTAAGGAGACCGTCCATGAAACGAGTTTGGTTGCTTGGCGCGCTGCTTTGCGCCGCCTCGACGAGCGCCTTCGCGCAGTATTCATCGACTACGCCGTCGTCGTACGGCTCGAAGCCACCGACCAAGGCGGAGATCGTCGTCTTGGGCGGGTACGCGTTCACGCTCGGCCAGGAAGTGTATCCATATAACGTTCCCGCCGGCGACATCGACATCAACGACAACGGGTACTACGGTCTCGCGCTCGATATCAACGTTGGGCACTACCCCGGCAAGAAGGGCCAAGTGCGTCTGATGTACCGGCGCGAGGACTCCGAAGTCACGTACCAACCGTTCACCGGCGGCTCCCCCTTCGATCCCATCGACATCGGTATCGAGTACTGGCAGATCGGCGGGCTGGGCGGCATCGAGCGCGGCAAGGCGATGCCGTTCACGTGCATCACGCTGGGCGCGACGCGCTTCTCCGCCGACGCCGGCGACGAGTGGAAGTTCTCGATGATCTTCGGGCTCGGCGTCAAGGTGTACACGGAGGGCAAGGTCGGGTTCATGATTCAGGGCAACTGGCCGATCACCTTCACCGACACCTGGGGCGGCGTCACCGTCGGCACCGGCGGCGCGGGCGTGGGCATCGGCGGCACCGGGATCTCGCAGCTCGACATCGGCGGCGGCATCACGATTTCTCTCTAGCAACACCATCTAGCGAACGAAAGGGGATTCATATGAAGCGAATCGTTCTCATGGTCGCGCTCTTGGGCGCGCTCGCGGCGGCGGTGCCGTCGTTCGCGCAGGACCCGACCGAGCTCTTGCGCTCGGACCTGCGCACCAACAAGACGGCGATCATCACCCAGGCCATGCAGCTCGACGCGACCCAGTCGGACTTGTTCTGGCCCATCTATCGCAAGTACGAAGCGGACCTGATCAAGCTCAACGACCAGGCGCTCGCCCTGGTCAAGGACTACGCGGCCAACTACGACAACATGACCGATCCCATGGCCAAGGATCTGCTGAAGCGCGGATTCAGCATTCGCGAGGGGCGGACGAAGCTGCTCAAGAAGTATACGGGCGAAGTCGAGAAGAAGGTCTCGCCCAAGGTCGCGGCGCGCTGGGCCCAGTGCGAACAGGCGATCCAGGCCGCCATCGACATGCAGATGGCGTCCGAGCTCCCGCTCATGAAGTAACGAGCATCCGCATTGTCTCGACGAAGGGCGTCCGCGTTGGCGGGCGCCCTTTTTCGTTCGCGGCTAGTCGATGCCTAGCACCCAGCGGCCCCACACGAACGTCGCCAGCGTCACGATCACGATTCCGATCCAGTCGACCGCGAAGCCCGCGCGTACCATCTCGCCGGTGCGCACGCGGCGCGTCGCGTACACGATCGCGTTGGGCGGTGTGGCCACCGGCAGCATGAATCCGCACGAGGCCGCCAGCGTCGCCGGCACCATGAGGAAGAGCGGGTGCATGCCGGTCGCGGTCGCCATCGAGGCCAGCACCGGCAGCGTCACCTGCGCGAGCGCGGTATTCGACGCGAGTTCGCTCAAGAAGCACACCACCGTGCACACGGCGAACAGCACCACCAGGGGCGGCGCGCCCGCCAACCCCGCGAGGCGGTCGCCCACGAATTGCGACGCCCCCGAGACCTGGAACGCCTCCGCGAGCGCGAACCCGCCGCCGAACAGCAGCACGATCTCCCACGGCAGTCTTCCGATGGCGGGCGCTTCCAGCACGAACCCGGGCTTCGACCGCGACGGGAGCAGGAACAACGCGAGCGCGGCCGCGATGGCGACGGCACCGTCGCCCACCGTCTTCCCCACGCCGACGCGCGACGCCCACCCGCGCACGGTGGTGTCGCCGACGACGACGTCGGCGCGCGTGACGACGAGGAGCACGAACACCGCGAAGGTGATGAAGACGGCGCGCTCCTCGAACGAGATGCGACCCAGCGAGCGCTGCTCGGCGCGTAGCATGTCGCGGTCGACGTCGAGGCGGCACGCGCGCAGGAAACGCGCGCGCAGGTAGAAGAACGAAGCCGCGGCGATGAGGGTCGAGACCGGCGCCGCGAGCGCCATCCAGTCGAGGAACGTCACCGCGGGGGCGTCGGGAAACGAGAGCGAATACACGCGCGAGAACACGATGTTGGGCGCGGTTCCGATCAGCGTCGCCATGCCTCCGATGGAGGCCCCGTAGGCGACCGCGAGCAGCATGGCGGTCGTGAGCGCGCGCGCACTCTCGCCCGCGTGTTCCTCCAGGCGCGACGCCAGCGCGAGCACGATCGGCAGCATGAGGAGCGTCGTCGCCGTGTTCGACACCCACCACGAGATGATCCAGGTTGCGCCCATCACGCCCAAGAGCAGCGTCGACGGACCGCGCCCGATCCAGACCAGGATGCGCAGCGCGACGCGCCGGTGCAGCCCCCACTCCTGCATCGCGATCGCGAGCAGGAATCCGCCCAGGAACAAGAAGATCAAGTCGTTCACGTACGCCGACGCCACCGCGTTCGCTTCCATGACGCCGAGCATCGGGAGCACGACCACCGGCAAGAGCGCGGTGGCGGCGACGGGGATCGCTTCGGTGAGCCAGTACACCGCGAGCCACGCCGCGAGTGCGAGCGTGCGGCCGACGGCGGGCTGGTCGGGGACGGGGTCGTAGCCGAACAGGAGCACGAGAAACAGCGCGGGACCGGCGGCGATGGCGACGCGCTTGCGCCACGCATGATTCGGGAGCCAGCGCGCCATCAGACGTCGTCGTAGCTCTTCCACAAGTAGAGGCTGCCGATGGTGCGGTAGGGACGCCACGCGTCGGCGATGCGATGGTAGCGCGACGCGGGCGCGTTCTTGCGCAGGCGGTAGCGTGCGGCCATGGCGTTCCGCAACCCCAGGTCGCCGATCGGAAACACGTCGAGTCGCTTCAAGTAGAAGATGAGAAACATGTGCGCCGACCACTCGCCGATGCCCTTGATCGACGTCAGCGCGTCCATGACGCCGGCGTCGTCGACGCGCGCGAACGAGCGCCGGTCGAAGCGCCGCTCGGCGAACGCGGACGCCACGTTGCGCACGTAGGCGGCCTTCGACCGCGACAGCCCGCACGCGACCAGCTCGTCGTGCGAGAGGCGCAGGAGGTCGTGCGGGCGCGGGGCGCCGGAGCCCATCGCGTGCGCGAGGCGCCCGTAGATCGCGCGCGCCGCGTGCGTGCTCAATTGCTGCGACACCACCGTCTCGACCATCACTTGGAAGCCGCTGCGCGTGGAGCGAAATTGATAGACGCCGTGGCGCCGAATCAAGTCGGCGACCACCGCGTCCGTGCGCGACAGGTGTCGCACCGCCGCTTGCATGTCGCGGTCGAGGGAAGGCGTCGACGCGCCCCGCGGATCGAGCCAGGCCATGCGCGCATTATATCCGAATCAGTTGAAGCCGCGATGCGCTTCTGTTACCGTTGGCCGCGATCGTCGATGTCGTCGACCCCGGGAAAAGATCTCGTCCACGACTGGAACACCCGCCCCAGCGCGCCTCCCTACGAGCTCAAGCTCAACGACGAGACGCTGCGCGACGGGCTGCAGTCCCCGTCGGTCTTCAACCCGTCCATCCCCGAAAAGCTCGAACTCCTCCATTATATGGAGGACCTCGGCATGTACTCGGCCGCCATCGGGCTCCCCGCGGCGGGGCCGCACGCGTTCAACGACGTGCTGGCGATCGCGGGCGAAATCGCGCGTGCGCGCATGAAGATCTACCCGTACTGCGCGGCGCGCACGCACCAGAACGACATCCTCCCCATCATCGACATCCAGCAGAAGACCGGCATCAAGGTGCAGGCGGCGCTGTTCATCTTCTCGAGCCCCATTCGCCAATTCGCCGAGGGCTGGACGGTCGACAAGCTGGTCGAGACCAGCGAGAAGGCGATCGAGTTCGCGCACAAGAACGACGTCCCCGTGATGTACGTCACCGAAGACACCACGCGCTCGCAGCCGGAGACGCTCGCGCGGCTGTACGGCGCCGCCATCGACCGCGACGTCGAGCGCGTGTGCATCTCCGACACTGTCGGCCACGCGACCCCGGAGGGCGCGGAGGCGGTGACGCGCTTCGTGCGCGGATTGGTGACGAAGTCGGGCAAGGCGATCGGCGTCGACTGGCACGGCCATCGCGACCGCGACCTCGCCGTCGCCAATTCGGTGGCCGCGTACTACGCGGGCGCCGACCGCATCCACGGCTCCATGCTCGGCATCGGCGAGCGCGTCGGCAATACCCCCATCGACATGCTGCTCGTGAACTTCAAGCTGATGGGCGTCATCGACCGCGACTTGACCAAGCTCCCCGCCTACGCGCGCCGCGTGTCGGAGGTGTGCCGCGTGCCGCTCCCCGACAACTACCCGGTTCTCGGGCGCGACGCGTTCCGCACCCAGACCGGCGTGCACGCCGACGCCATCGTGAAGGCGTACAAGAAGGGCGACGCGTGGCTCGCGAACCGCATCTACAGCGGCGTTCCCGCCGACGAGTTCGGCCTCCAGCAAGTGATCGAGGTCGGCCCCATGAGCGGCAAGTCGAACGTGCGCTACTGGCTCGAGTCGCGCTCGCTGCCGTCGCACGACGCCTTGGTCGACCGCATCTTCGAGCGCGCCAAGCACGTCGACCGCATCCTCACCGACGACGAGATCCGCGCCATCGTGCGCGAGGGCTAGCGCTGCAACGAAAAAACCCGCCGCGCCACGGCGCGACGGGTTCCTCGTCGAATCTGTTTGCTTCGAAAACCTAACGGCGATACATGGCCTTGATCTGGCCCCACGTCGACGACTCGGTCGGCACGGTTTCGTCGCGGGCGAAGATGCTGAACTGCGGCGTTCCGCTGAACGCGCGGTTGGCATCCTTGTCGGAGAACGCGACGATGTGGATTCCCGACGCGCCGATCCACGACAGCACGAAGCGGCTGGTGTCGGAGTAGTAGCCGCCGCCGGCCGCGGTGGACACCTCGAGCGACGGCAGGCCCATCGTCAATCCCGAGGTGAGACTCCCGTCGACCGTCAACTGCACGTACGCCTGGTCCGGTTCGGGCCAGAAGCGAATGCACAGACCGCCGATCGTGCGCGGCGTCGGACCGAAGCCGTCGACGACGACCTCGAAGTCGTTGCTCACCGTGACGAATTCGTTTTGTCCGTTGGCGGACGGTTCGAACCCCGTGATCGACGGCGCTCGGTAGATCTCCACCGGCACGCGTCCCTCGACGCGATCCCACAGCATTTGGCTGCCGATCGCGTAGGCGGGATCGAACTTATCATCGCCCGGAAACAGCAAATCGTAACGACCGGGGTCGTAACGAAACACCGCCGGCGTGCTGGGATAAATCAAGTACGACGGTTCCGCGAACGCCAAACTCGCGAAGACCATCAGGAACGGGGCGAGCACGATGCCCTTATTCGTGCTCATCATATGTGCGTACCTCCGCGCGAGAGTCGGTGATCGGATTCTAGCCGGTTAAGCGGATCCGAAGCTGGTGGAGCGTTGCGACTCGACGCGATACAGGATTGTTTCGAGCGGCGTTGCCGCCGCCGGGTTGGCCCACTTCCCCCCACAACTCGTTGCGAGAGTATAACATAAAGTAGTGGATAAAGGGAAGATGGCGTCGCTATGCGCCGTCCTCGGCGCCCCCGCCAGAGCGGGGTTAACACTTCGCTCACAACGACTTAACCGACGCCGATTCCCCCCGGGTTTGTTGTTCTCGCCGCGGCACGACGGGTGCTAGACTGCGCCCCGGGTCCGTTTGTCCCCACGCCGACCCACGACATTTCGAGGAGGAGTCCATGTCGCGCACTGCCCGGTTCGCCCTCGTCGCCACCTTCACCGCCGCCCTCCTCGCCGGCTGCGGGGGCAAGAAGAACGACGCCGATCGCGGCGCGCCCGACTCCCTCCAGACCCAAACCGAACAGGCGCAGGTCGGCGGCAGCGTCATTCGCCGCCTCGAGTCCGAGTGCAAGACGCTCAACTGGGTCTTGTACACGACCGCGTACGAGAATTTCGTCCTGCGCTATTTGTACGAACCGCTCTTCGACTACAACGAGAAAGGCGACATGATTCCGGTGCTGGCGTCGCAGCTCCCCGACGTGAGCGCCGACCACTTGCGCATCACCGTGCACCTGCGCGACGACATCCACTGGCAGGACGGCACGCCCATCACCGCCGAGGACGTCAAGTTCTCGCTCGACAAGATCCAGGACCCGGGCATCCCCGCGCTCAACAAGGAAGCGTTCTTCGAGAAGCTCGCCAAACTCGAAGTGGTCGACGACCGCACGCTGGTGTTCGTGTGGAAGGAGCCGTTCGCGCCTTCGCTGTTCGCGTTGACACAGCTGTGGCCGATCCCGAAGCACGTCTACGGCGCGGGCGACTTCATCACCAATCCGGCCAACCGCAAGCCGGTCGGCTGCGGGCCCTTCAAGTTCGACGAGTGGCGCTCGGGCCAGTACATCAGCCTCGTGCGCAACGACGACTACCACGGCCAGAAAGCGTACTTGGACCGGGTCATCTTCAAGGTGGTCGAAGACGACGCCGTCGCGCTCAACATGCTGCGCACGGGCGAGCTCGACGAGATGCGCGCGACGCAGAGCCAGTGGGAGCGCCAAATGGCCGAGCCCGACTTCCTGGCGCGCTACAACAAGTACGACTACTACTTCCCGCAGTACAACTACATCGGATGGAACTGCAAGAGCGTTTTCTTCTCCGACCGGCGCGTGCGGCGCGCCATGACGATGCTGTTCGACCGCGAGAGCATCAACACCAAGATCTACTCCGGCTTCGCGCGCCCCATCAGCGGGCCCTTCTACATCAACTCGTGGGCCTACGACAAGACCATCAAGCCGTGGCCGTTCGACCCCGAAGGCGCGAAGAAGCTGCTCGACGAAGCGGGCTGGAGCGACCACGACGGCGACGGCATCCGCGACAAGGACGGCAAGCCGTTTTCGTTCGAACTTCTCGTCCTCCACGGAAGCAACGTCGCCGCGCAATTCGCCCAGCTCCTGCAAGAGGAGTGCGTGCGCGCGGGCGTGCGCGTGAACATCCGCGCGCTGGAAGGCGCGACGCTGTTCGACCGACTCGGCAAGGGCGACTTCGAGGCCAACATGTCGGGGTGGCGCTTGGACCTCGACCCCGACGTCTACGACACCTTCCACTCGTCGATGGCGCCGCCCAACGGTCTCAACAACGTGTTCTATTCCAACCCGCAGGTCGACAGCCTGCTGGTGGCGGGCCGGCGCGAGTTCGACGCGGCCACGCGCGAGCGCATCTACCACCAAGTGCACAAATTGATCCACGAAGACCAGCCCTACACGTTCATCAACACCGTCCCCGACAAGCGCCCGATCGCGAAGCGGATCCACGGCGTCAAGTTCGCGTGGAGCGGGCCGTACGACTTCTGGCCCGGCGCGAGCTACTGGTGGGTCGACGACGCGGGCTCGAAGTCCGCTTCGAACCGCTGACGCGGCGATGCTCCACTACACGCTGCGGCGGCTGCTGTACATCGTTCCCACGCTGCTCGGCATCACGATCGTTACGTTCCTGATCGTGAATCTAGCCCCCGGCGATCCGGTCGACCTCATCAACCGCGGCCAGATGGACGCGCGCATCTCGCCCGAGTCGTACCGCGAGATGCTGCACCTCTACGGTCTCGACGACCCCATCCACGTGCGTTACGTCACGTGGTTGAAGCGCCTCGGCACGCTCGACTTCGGCGACTCGTTCCTCGACCACCGCCCCGTGATCGAGAAGATCATGGAGCGCCTGCCCAACACCATCTTCCTGAACGTGACGTCCTTGGTGATCGCGTTCGCGCTCTCGGTCCCGCTCGGGCTGTACGCGGCCATGCACCAGAACTCCAAGCTCGACAAAGTGAGCGGCACCGCGCTGTACGTGCTCTACTCGCTGCCCGAATTCTGGGTCGCGCTGCTCCTCATCATGCTGTTCGGCGTCGAGCTGCGGTGGCTCCCCTTCCACGGCATGGAGTCGCTCGACGCCCACAAGCTGGGTTTCTTCCGCTATTGGTGGGATCGCATCCTGCACGCGGTCTTACCCGTCGTGTGTTTGACCTACGGCTCGCTCGCGTACCTGTCGCGCTTCGCGCGCGGGTCGTCGCTCGAGGTGGTGCGGCAGGATTACATTCGCACCGCGCGCGCGAAGGGGCTGGACGAAGCCAGCATCGTGTACCGCCACGTGTTTCGCAACACCATGATTCCGATGCTGACGCTCTTGGGGTTGTTCCTGCCGACGTTGATCAGCGGCAGCGTCATCATCGAATCGATTTTCTCGTGGCCGGGAATCGGCGAATTGTTCTTCACATCGGTGCGCGCGCGCGACTACCCGGTGGTGATGGGCTTGAGCTTCATCACGGCGGTGACGGTCTTGCTGAGCACGCTGCTCGCGGATCTCTTGTACGCGTGGGCCGACCCGCGGGTGACGTACCGATGAGCGCGTACGCCGTCGAAGTCCCGCCGCCGTCGGGGCCGACGCCCCCCGCGCCCGTCGCGCGCAAGAGCGCGGGGTACTTCCGCCAGGTCTGGCGGCGCATGCGCCGCGACCGCTACGCGATGGCGGGCTTGTGGGTGATCGGCGTCATGTTCACGGTGTCGTACTTCGCGCCCGTGATCGCCAACAACAAGCCGATCATCATGCGGTGGAACGACCGCGTCGTCTTCCCCGCTATCGCGGAGCTGTTCCCGATTCGCTACCTCGTGCACTACCCCGGGCTCACCGGGCTCGACTTCGACCTCGTCAAGCACGACGCTTCGGCGGCGCTCCTCATGCCGATCGTGCCCTACTCGCCGGTAGCGACGTCGCTCGACGACCGCCTGCTGCCGCCCAGCCGCGCGCACTGGCTCGGCACCGACGAGCTGGGCCGCGACGTCACCGCGCGCATGCTGCACGGCGCGGGCATATCGCTCAAGGTGGGTCTGGTCGCGACCGGTATCGCGCTCGTGATCGGGCTCACGCTCGGCGCGGTGGCCGGCTACTACGGCGGCGTCACCGACATTCTGCTCTCGCGCCTGATCGAAATCGTGACGTGCTTTCCGTTCACGTTTCTGATCCTCGCGGTCATCGCCTTCCTGCCGCCGAGCATCTACTACATCATGGTCGTGATCGGCATCACGCGCTGGACCGACCTCGCGCGCTACGCGCGCGGCGAGTTCATGCGCCTGAAGTCGCGCGAGTTCGCGGAAGCAGCCAAGGCGCTGGGCGCGAGCGACCGCAAGATCATCGTGCGCCACATCCTCCCCAATTCGCTCGCCCCGGTGCTGGTCACTGCCACCTTCGGCGTCGCCAACGCGATCCTGATCGAAGCGGCGTTGAGTTTCCTGGGACTGGGGACGCAGCCGCCCACGCCGAGCTGGGGCGGCATTTTGGCGAGCGCGCGCGAGCAGGACTTCGCGTGGTGGCTGACGACGTTCCCGGGCTTCGCCATCTTCACCACCGTGACCGCGTACAACCTCCTCGGCGAAGGTCTGCGCGACGCCAGCGACCCGCGCGTTACCTTCGGGTCGAAGCGCTAGCGCGCGGCGCACGCTGGCAGCGCGGGCAGAAGTGCGTGCCGCGCTGCCCGACTTCGATGCGACGGATGCGGGCGCCGCAGCGCACGCACCTCTCCCCCTCGCGACCATACACGCGCAGCTTGACCTGGAACTCGCCCGTCGACCCGTCGGGGCGACGGTAATCGCGCAGCGTGGTGCCGCGGGCCTCGATCGCGCCCGCGAGGACGCGACGCGCGGCGGCGAGTATCTCGCGGGCGCGAGAGGCCGCACGATCGCCGCGCGTTAACGGGTGCACGCGCGCGAGGAACAGGCTCTCGTCGACGTAGATGTTACCGAGCCCGGCGACGATGCGCTGGTCGAGCAGGAGGGACTTCACGGGCGCGCGTCGCGAGCGCAGCGCGGCGGCGAGCTCGTCGGCGCCGATGGCGAGCGCGTCCGGGCCGACGGCCAGGGACGCGCGCACCGACTGCGGCGTTCCCACCATGACATAGCCGAAGCGGCGCGGGTCGACGAGCCGCAGCTCGGCGCCGCCCGACAACCCCCAGCGCGCGTGCAGGTGCGGGAGCGCGGCGTCGCGCGCGCGCGGCGTCCACAAGAGCCGCCCCGTCATGCCGAGGTGCACCGCCAGGTCGACGGCGCCGCGCTCACTGTCGCAGCGCACCACGATGGCCTTGCCGAGGCGTTCGACCGCGGCCACGCGCGCGCCCCTCAAGAGCGACACGTCGGCGCTGTCGCGGCGGTACATGTCGCGCGCGGTGACGACGGCGCGCGTGATGACGGCGCCGGGCAGGTGCCGGCGCAACTCGCGCACCACGGTTTCGACTTCGGGGAGCTCGGGCATGCGGGCAGTATACACGAGGTTGCTAGGGCGCGATGGACGTGCCAGAGCGGAACTCACAAGGCGCGACCATAAGGTGTACCGCGGCTCTGTGGTGGAGCGGCGGTACGTCCATCGTGCCTTGTGCATATCCACGCGAACGGCTAGAATACGCCCCATGCCGAAGTCGATCCGCGACGTTCTCTTCGACGAAGTGCTCCCGCGCGTGGCCAAGCCCGGCCAGTACGCGGGCGGCGAGCGCAACGCCATCGTCAAGGACCACGCCTCCGTGGACCTCAAGGTGGCGCTCGCCTTCCACGACACCTACGCCATCGGGATGTCGCACCTGGGGCTTCGCATCCTCTACCACCTCATCAACCAGCGCGCCGATTCACTCGCGGAGCGCGTGTTCGCGCCCTGGGTCGACATGGAGGCGGAGCTGCGCGCGCGCGGCCTGCCGCTCGTCACGCTGGAGTCGTTCACGCCGCTCGACCGCTTCGACGTGGTCGGCTTCTCGATGCAGTACGAGCTCGGGTTCACCAACATGATGAACATGCTCGAGCTGGGCCGCATCCCCGTGCTCACGAAAGACCGCGGCATCAACGACCCGGTGGTCTTGGGCGGCGGTTCGATCACGCTGGCGATGGAACCGGTGGCGCCCTTCTTCGACGCCATCCTGGTGGGCGACGCCGAAGACGTGATTCATCCCACGCTCGACGCCATCAAGTCGTGGCGCCGGAGCGGAAAGTCGCGCGCCGAGCTCCACCGCGCGCTATGCACGATCCCCGGCATGTACGTGCCGTCGCTCTATCATATTGACTATCACGCCGACGGCACCATCGCGCGCATCGACCACGTGCCGCCCGCGCCGGCCAACATTCCCAAGACTACGGTGTGGGACCTCGAGAACGCGCCGTTTCCCGTGCGCCCGGTGATCCCCAACGTGGAAGTGATCCACGACCGCATCAACATCGAGATCATGCGCGGGTGCCCGAACCAGTGCCGCTTCTGCCAGGCCGTGCAGCACTATCGTCCGCTCAAGATGAGGTCGATCTCGAAGGTGATGGAGCTCGCGGAGGCGGCGTACGCGGAAACCGGCTACGACGAAATCAGCCTCACCAGCTTGTCGACGGCCGACTACCCCGGCATCGTGGACTTGCTGCGCGCGGTGTCGGAGCGGTTTCGCTCGCGGCGCGTGAACGTCTCCTTGCCGTCCCTGCGCGTCGGGCCGGCGCTGCGCGAGCTGCCCGGTCTCACCAGCACCGTGCGCAAGGCGGGCCTCACGATGGCGCCCGAAGTCGCCACCGACCGCCTGCGCGAGGTGATCCGCAAGCCCATCAAGAACGAAGACCTGATGATCGGGTGCGAAGCCGCCTACCAAGCGGGCTATCGACTGGTGAAGTTCTACTTCCTCATCGGCGCGCCCACCGAGACCGACGAGGACCTGCGCGGCATCGTCGAGATGGCCGACGCCGCCAGCCGGCTGCGCATCAAGTCGCACGGGCGTCGCGCGACCATCAACTGCTCGATCTCGTCGCACATTCCGAAGCCGCACACGCCCTTCCAGTGGGAAGCGATGAACAGCCGCGAGGAATTGATCGCGAAGCAGCGCTACCTGAAGTCGCTCAATCGCTCGGGGCAGATCGCGCTCAAGTTCCACGACGTCGACATCAGCTACCTCGAAGCGGTGTTCTCGCGCGGCGACCGCCGCCTCGCGTCGACGCTCTTGAAGGCGCGCGAAGCCGGCCTGCGCATGGACGCGTGGTCGGAGTGCTTCGACATTCGCAAGTGGGAAGAGATCTTCCGCGATCAGGGCGTCGACCCGGATTGGTACGCGCTGCGCGCTCGCTCGACCGACGAGATTCTGCCCTGGGACATGATCGGGCTCAAGATTCCGACGTCGCACTTGGCGAAGGAACACGCGCGCGCCCACGCGGCCGCGTAGCAAAGAAAAAGGGAGCCGCCCGCCGGGCGACTCCCTTCTTCGAACAACCCACCTCGGCGACTACATCGCCTTCTTGCAGGTCATCTCGAACATCTTCATTTCCTTGCCGTCGGCGCCCTTGGAGTACATCTCCATCTGGAACGTGTTCGCGTCCACGATCTTGAGCGTGCTGCGCGACGACCACTTCTTGCCCGTGGCCGGGTCGGTGCTCTCGCCCGTCATCGACCACATGCCGTTGTCGTAGGTGCCGGTCGAGTTCATGATGCCGGTGCCCATGTTATCGATCCACGAGCCGACCCACTGCTTGCCCGCGTTGTCGTAACCCAACCAGCCGATGCCTTCGAAGGGCATCCCCATGAACGTGCCCGAATACTTCTCCTGTAAGAAGCGGCCGCCGAGCAACAACTCGGCGCTGCGCTTGCCCGTCGACTCCATCGGCGGCGCCGCGGGGTCCTGCCACATCTTCATCGTGTAGGTGTGATTGCCCGTGAGCTGCTTCATCAGCTCGTGCTGCGGGCCGGGCGACATGGCCGCCATCATGGCCTGCATGTCGGCCTGGCTCGGCTGCGACCCGGCGGGCTTCTTGTCGTCGGCGAACGCGGCAACCGCGAGCGCGGCCACCAACACCAGCATGGTACACACGGACTTCTTCATAGACTCACCTTTCTGGAACGTTGAACGTTGATCGGCAGGTGGGATTCAAAGCCGGGGGCACATTACCACACGCGCCAGGCCGTCTCAAGGGGGCCGTCTTTGCGATTGCGTCGCGCTGTGGTAGCCTACCCGGACGCCGCCTGCCCGCGGCCGGCTTCCATGATCAAAGCAACTTCCATCGAATCCGTATCCGACGCGAAGAAAGGCTCTTCCAGCCACCCCGGGTGGTGGGCGGTGCTCGCGGTCCTGGCCACCGCGTGGCTCGGGATTCCGTGGCTCCTCCCTATCGCCGCGGTGCTCCCGTGGATCCTGTTTCGACGCCGGCACGGCGCCGAGGCGCGTCGGCTCGCGCCCACGTTCCGCTGGGCGGTCGCGGTGTGGGTGACGACGGGCGCGATGGTGGCGCTCGCAGGCACCACCGCGGTGCGCTCGATTCCCTTCGGCGCGCGCTCCACGGCGGCCGCGCGCGCGTGGCTCGACTCCGGCGCCGCGGTGCCGTCGCTCGCCGAGATGGCGGCGTGGCTCCTATTGTTCGTCGGCACCACGATGGCGTCGCGCGGAATGCTGGGGGGATTGGTGCTCGCGCAGGTGCTCGCGATCACCGCCGTGCACGCGGCGGTCGTGTTCGCGCAGTCGTGGAATCTCGCGCACGCGAGCCTGGTCGCGCTCCCGTTGTGGTCGGCGATGCTGCTCGTCGGAATGATCCTGCTCGTCGAACCGCTCGCGGCGTGGGGCGAGTCGCGCTTGAGCCCCGGCCTCTTGCCGCGGCCCATCTCGCGGCGTCACGTCACCGTCGGCGTGGCACTCGTCGCGGGCGCGCTTCTGTTCCGGCTCGCCCTGGCCGGCCCCTTCACCCACCTCGCGCGCAGCGTCACGCTCCCGTAGCGACGTCAGCAGCGCGTGAACCCGCACGCGCGACACACCACACAACCACCCTCGAACTCGAGCACGTTGCCGCAGTCGACGCACATGCCGGCCAGCCGCTCCGCGCGCCCGCCGGAGACGGGCGACTCGGGGGGCCCGAGCGGCGCGGAGACGTCTTCGAGCACTTGCCCGATGGCATCCGCGCACGAGAGCACGCGGTGGCCGTGGTTCCACGACGGGAACGGACAGCGCACGCCGCGCAGCTGCTTCGCCACCGCTTGCGGGTCGACGCCGGAGCGAAGTGCCAGCGACACCAAGCGGCCGATGGCTTCGGTCTGCGACGCCGCGCAGCCCCCGGTCTTGCCGATGTGCGCGAACAACTCGAGCGGCCCGCGTGCGCCTTCGTTGGTGGTCACGTAGAGGTTCCCGCACCCGGTGGTGACGCGCACGGTGCGACCCGCGAGCGACTCCGGTCGCGGCACGGGGACGCGCAGCTCGCGCGACGCCTCCGGCGTGGCGCCGGTGCTCAGTACTTGCGCCTCGCGGCTGCCGTCGCGGTAGACGGTGACGCCCTTGCACCCGAGGTCGAACGCGAAGCGAAACGCGCGCTCGACGTCGTCGGGGGTGGCGTCGCGGGAGAGATTGACGGTCTTCGACACCGCGTTTTCGGTGTGGCGCTGGAACGCGGCTTGGATGCGGATGTGCCCCTCGGGCGAGACGTCGTGCGCGGTTTGAAACACCGCGCGCCAGCGCTCGGGCACGCTCGCGTCGTCGCCGAGGTGGCCGTCGCGCGCGACCCGCTCGACCAGCGCTTCCGAATAGAAGCCCTCGCGGCGCGCGATTTCTTCGAACAGCGGGTGCACCTCCATCATTTCGGTGCCGTCGAGCACGCGCCGCTTGTACGCGAGCGCGAACAGCGGCTCGACGCCGCTCGAGGTTCCCGCGATCAAGCTGATCGACCCGGTCGGCGCCACCGTGGTGACGGTCGCGTGCCGGCGCGGCGCGAGCCCGCGCGCCGCGTAGGTGCTCTTCTCGAAGCTCGGGAAGGCGCCGCGCTCCTTCGCGAGCTCCTGCGACGCCTCCACCGCGGCTGCGTTCACGAGCTCCATCACGTCTTCGGCGATCGCGACCGCGGCGGGCGAGTCGTAGGGGATGCCCATCGCGACCAAGAGGTCGGCGAAGCCCATCACGCCGAGCCCGATCTTGCGGTTGGCGCGCGTCACCGTCGCGATCTCGGGCAGCGGGTACTGATTGACGTCGATGACGTCGTCGAGGAAGCGAACCCCGAGCTCCACCACGTCGCGCAAGCGCTCTTCGTCCAGGCGCGCCGCGCCGAATTCCCCGCGCGCGAAGCGCGCCAAATTGATCGAGCCCAGGTTGCACGACTCGTACGGCAGGAGCGGCTGCTCGCCGCACGGGTTGGTGCTCTCGATCGCGCCCAGCGCCGGCGTGGGGTTGTCGCGGTTCATGCGGTCGATGAAGACCACGCCCGGTTCGCCGCTCTTCCACGCGCGGTCGACGATGGTGCGAAACACGTCGCTCGCCTTTAGCGTCGCCACCGGCTCACCGCTGCGCGGGTTGACGAGGTCGAAGGTGCCGTCGTTGGCGAGCGCTTCCATGAACGAGTCGGAGAGCGCGACCGAGAGGTTGAAATTGTTGAGGCGATGCGACGCGACCTTGGCGTCGATGAACTCGAGGATGTCGGGGTGATCGACGCGCAGGATGGCCATGTTGGCGCCCCGGCGCTTGCCCCCTTGGCGCACGGTTTCGGTGGCGGCGTCGAAGACGGCCATGAACGACACCGGGCCGCTGGAGACGCCGTGCGTGCTCTTCACGCGGTCGTTCTTGGGACGCACGCGCGAGAACGAGAACCCGGTCCCGCCGCCGCTCTTGTGAATGACCGCGGTGTGCTTGACGGCGTCGAAAATCCCTTCCATCGAGTCTTCCACCGGCAGCACGAAGCACGCCGAGAGCTGCTGCAGATCGGTGCCCGCGTTCATGAGCGTCGGCGAGTTGGGAAGGAAGTCGAGCGCGCTCATGGCGCGGAAGAACGCGTCTTCCCACTCCTTCTGCTCGATCGGCGAGGCGCCGTAACCGGCCTCCGCCATCGCCACCGCCTTTGCGACGCGGCGCAACCACTCGGTCGGCGTCTCCACCGGCTCGCCGCGCGCGTTCTTGACGAGGTAGCGCGCCTCGACCACGCGAAGTGCGTTCGAGCGAAGGGAGACGGGTTCGCAGGTGATGCTCATGGTGGCTCCTTGTGCCGAGGGAACGTCGAGCGGCCGGCCGCGCAAAACGCGGCCGCATCATTCATATATTGAGACATAAATATCTTCAATAGGATTCCCCAGGATTTCCACCACTCGTCATAACCCGTTTTTTCACATTGCGTTATTTCGACGGCGAGGCCGTCGGCGGGGGCGCCGGGGGCGTCCATCCGTTTGACCTGATTCTTGCTTTTCCCGACGAACACCGCCCCACCAGGGCCCGAACCATGTTGCACGTACGCATCATCTCCGGCAGCGCCAAGGGCAAGACGGTCGACCTCGAGCCGGCCAACCTGCCGCTCACCATCGGTCGCGACCCCGAAAACGTGGTGGTACTCGACCACACCGCGATCTCGCGCTTTCACTGCCGCATCACGAGCGAGAACGGACTCTATTTCGTCCAGGATCTCGGCAGCACCAACGGCACGTACTTGAACGGCCGCCGCGTCGCGCGCGAGCGCTTGAGCCCGGGCGACGAATTGATCATCGCCAACGTAGGCATGCTGGTGGAAGCGTCGAAGTCGTCCATCCACGACGCGCGCCAACCGCTCAACATCACGGTCTCCATCGACGCCCAGCCCAAGAAGGCGTCGGTCACCATGAAGTCGGGCGAGATCAGCGGGTCGCACGAAATCATCGAGGGCATCGGCGCCGACCCCAACTCGGCGCAGCGCGCGCTGCAGGTGCTCTACAACGCGGACTCGGCCTTCCGTAATATTGAGGACCTCACCATCCTGCTCGACAACTTGCTCGGCATCATCATGGAGGTCATTCCGGCCTCGCGCGGCTTCGTGTTCCTGATCCAGAAGGACACCAACCAACTCATTCCCTACGCGCGCCGCCCGCCCGGCGTCGCCGAAGACGACGCCGAAATCGTCGTCAGCCAGACCATCATCCAGACCGCGGTGCGCCAGAAGTCGTCCATCATCTCGAGCGACGCGCTGGTCGACGAACGCTTCCAGCACTCGAAGAGCGTGGCCGCCCTCGACGTGCGCAGCGCCATGTGCGCGCCCTTGTTCAACCGCAACACCGTGCTCGGCATCGTGTACGTCGACTCGCACAAGGCGAATTCGTTCTCGCGCAAGGACCTCGCGCTGTTCTCGGCGCTGGCGCTCAAGGTCGCCATCGCGGTCGACAACGCGCGCCTGTACGACGACCTGCGCGGGCTCTTCTACAACACGGTGGAAACGCTGGTGCGCACCATTCAGGCCAAGGACCAGTACACCGCCGGTCACTCGACCCGCGTCAGCCGCTACGCCCTCATGATCGCGGACAAGCTGGGATTGTCGACCAAGGACAAGCACGAGCTCTACCTGGCCGCGATGCTGCACGACATCGGCAAGATCGGCGTTCCCGACGACCTCTTGAACCGGCCCGGCAATCTATCGGAAGAAGAGATGGAACGCGTCCGCAACCACGTCGTGGTGGGCGCGTCGATGATCGAGATGTTGGGCGAGATGCACCCGATCGTGCCGCTGATTCGGCACCACCACGAGTGCTACGACGGGTCGGGCTATCCGGACGGGCTGCGCGGCGAGCAGATTCCGCTTATCTCGCGCATCATCGCGGTGGCCGACATGTACGACGCCATGACGTCGGACCGTCCCTACCGCAAGCGGCGCACGCACAAGTTCGCCGTCGATGAAATCCTCTCGGTGAGCGGGATCAAGATCGACCCCAAAGTCGTCGAGGCGTTCCTCGACGTCTTGAAAGACATCGTGCCCGGCGCGGAAAAGTCCTCGGCTTCCGAAGTCAGCGAATCTCCAGCTCGCTGACCGACACCATCGACCCCGGCCCCGCCAGCACCACGCGAATCTCCGGCGCGTCCTTCACCGCCGCGTCCAAGTCGACGTCCTGGAACCGATCGCTCTTCGTGAGCGCGACGTCCTGCACCTTCTTGTCGCCCGCGTAGATCGCGAGCTTCTCGGCGCCTCCGCCGGCGCCGAGGCGCACGCGCAGCTTGCCGTCCTTGAGACCGAGCGGCATCGGCACCACCAAGTAAGCGTCGTTCGCGGGCGCCTGCCACACCGTGGTGGTGTCGCCGTCGAAGACCTTCCACGCGTCCTTCCCCGACGACGCGCCGTTCATGGCGACGCGCTCGATGCGGTCGGTCATGAGCGTGAAGCCCTGGCCCTGGATCATGTCGCGCGTCGTGCCGCCCGCCATGAACACGCGCACGTCCCACAAGCCGTCGCCGTTGAGCTCGGCGAGCTGGACCGAATCGGGGGCGCCGTCGGCGAAATACCAATGCCAGGTGACGTTCTCGGTCTCGTTGCCCAGGCGCTGCATGTACACGACGCCGCCCGACTTCCCATCCTTCGCGCGATAAATCGCCGCGGTGGCGCGGCGTCCCGAGAGCTGCGCGGGAACGTGCTGCGTCCTCACCAGGTCGAATCCGCGCGCTTCCAAGATGGGCTTCAGCGTCGACGCGCTGTCGACGGCGGCGGTCCGGTTCGCCAACTGGACGAGCGGCGATTCCTTGGTGGTGTCGGTGGTCTTGGACTTGGAGCAGGCGGCCAGGATGCACAGGCCGGCCAGAAGGCACAGGCGCACGATTCTCATGTCGATCCTCTTCATCATAGTGGTGGAGTAATTCGCCAACGACGGTGGAATCCGGGGCAGCGAGTCAATCGGAACGGGATTGTGCGGGATGGCGCGCGCGTTGTCAAGAACGCGCC
>CAZLLI010000025.1:0-34557 GCA_964560355.1 uncultured bacterium
CCGCTCGTTCAAAGGCTCGAGCGGCCCGAAGACGGATCCCTTCTCCCATCCAGACTGTGACTGTCGGCCCCGGAGTTTCACCGGATCTGCGGAGGATTCCGCTCGCGGGCTTTACCGCCGGTGGGGACTTTCACCCCGCCCCGAAGGTTTCCAGGCCCCCAATATCGCCCACATCGGCGGTGAGTGTCAAGGCAACGCTGGCTATCCCAAAAGCGCGTCGACGAACGCCTCCGGCTGGAACTCGATGAAGTCGTCGAGCCCTTCGCCGACCCCGACGTAGCGGATGGGAACGCCGAGGGCTTCCTTCACCGCGATGACGATGCCGCCCTTCGCGGTGCTGTCGAGCTTCGTAAGGATGACGCCGTCGAGTGCCAAGTGCGACGCGAACTCACGCGCCTGCACGAGGCTGTTCTGCCCCAGGTTGGCGTCGAGCACGAGCAGCGTCTCGACCGCGTCGTCGCCCAGCGCGCGTTTGCATACGCGCTCGACCTTGGCCAACTCCGCCATCAAGTTCGCGCGCGTGTGCAAACGCCCGGCGGTGTCGACCACCACCACGTCGAGGCCGCGCGCCTTGGCCGCTTCGCAGGCGTCGAAGGCGACAGCACCCGGGTCGCTGCCCTCTTTGTGGCGAATCATCTCGACGCCGACGCGGTCGGCCCAGATGGCGAGCTGGTCGGTGGCGGCGGCGCGGAAGGTGTCGCACGCCGCGAGCAGCACCTTCTCGCCGCGCGACTTGAGATGGTGCGCGAGCTTCGCGGTGCTAGTGGTCTTCCCCACGCCGTTGATGCCGACGATGACGAGCGCGCGTGGCGATACGCGCGCTCGTGGCGCGTCTCCGGCGCGGAGAATTTCTAGGAAGCGCGCGCGCAGTGCGGCACGCGGCTCGTCACCCGCATCCTTCTTGAGCGCCTGTACGATGCGCTCCGTCGCCTCCACGCCGAGGTCCGCCTGTAGCAGGATGGCCTCCAACTCCTCGACGTCGACCGACTGCGCCGACTCGCCGCGCTGGAACACCTGCGCGAGCGGGGCGAGCAACGCCTCGCGCGCCCGCTTGAGCTTGTCCTTGAGATTGAGCATGGAGACGAAAGGCGGCGGCTCCGCCGCCGCTTGTTACGCCGATGCCGACGTGGCCGTGTCCGCGGTCGCGGTCACGACCCCGCGCGTCTTGAAGCGCTCGGCGTCGTCGAGGTGGACGGAGATGATCTTGGAGACGCCCGGTTCTTCCATGGTGACGCCGTAGAGATTGTCGGCCGCTTCCATCGTCTTCTTGTTGTGGGTGATGACGATGAACTGGGTGTGGTCCGTGAACGAACGCAGGAGCTTCACGAAGCGCGCGATGTTGGCGTCGTCCAGGGGCGCGTCGACTTCGTCGAACACGCAGAACGGGCTCGGCTTGACGAGGTAGACCGCGAACAGGAGCGAGAGCGCCACCAGCGCGCGCTCGCCGCTCGACAGGCTCGAGATGTCGTGCAGCTTCTTGCCGCGCGGGCTCGCCACGATCTTAATGTTGGCTTCCAGCGGGTCTTCCGAGTCGACGAAGAACAGGTCCGCTTCGCCGCCGTCGAAGAGCGTGGTGAAGGTCTGCTTGAAGTTCTCGCGCACCTGCTCGAAGGTCTCGCCGAGGAGGCGGCGCGCCTCTTTATTGATGCGGCGGATGGCCTGCGTGAGCGTTTCCTTGGCTTCGTCCAAGTCCGCCTTCTGCTGGGTCAGGAAGTCGAAGCGCTCCTTCTTCTCGTCGTGTTCGCTCATCGCCAGCATGTTGACGGGTCCGAACTCGTCGAGGCGGCGGCGCAGCTCGTCCATCTCCTGGCGGTCGATGCCCTCCCACTCGGCGGGCACGAAGCGCTCGCGGTGCGCGACGAGTTCGCTCAAGTCTTGGTTGAACTTCTCGCGCCCCTTTTCGATCACGCCGGCGACGCGCGTCTCGACACCGGCCATTTCGACGTTGACGCGCTCCAAATTGGCGCGCTTGACGTCGCGCTGGTCCTTCATGCCGCGAATCTCGTTCTCGAGCGCGTCGCGCGCCTCCTTGAGCGACGCGTAGGCAGCCGACGCAGTCTCGATGCGCTCCTCAACCGCGGCCTTCTCGCGGTGCAGGTTCGCCACCGTCGCGCGCGCGCCCGCGATGTCCTCGCCGCTCAAGCGAATCTGTTCCTCCGCGCGCGCCTTGTCTTCCCCGCGCGCGCGCACGAGCGCCGCGAGCTCCTCCGCGAGCTTCTCCAAGTTGGCGACGCGCGTCTCGCCCGCCTGCGCCTCCGCCGACGCCGACACTTCGGTGAGGCGCAAGCGACCGACTTCCTCCGCCAGGGCTTCGCGCTCGCGCTCCGCGTCGAGTGCGTGCGCTTCCAGCGCGGCCAGGTCGGCGCCGTCCAAGTCGGCGGCGGCGTCGGGCGCTTGGGTTGCACGGCGCGCGGAGTCGAACTTGGGCTTGAGCGACAGCATGGCGTCGCGCGTCTCTCCGATCCCGTGCTCGAGCGCGGTGATCTTTTCTTTCACGCGCACGAGGTGCAATTCGCTCTCGCGCCGGCTCGCGACCAAGCCTTCGTAGGCGGCTTCGTCGGCGGCCATGGCGGCGCGGATCAAGCCAATCTCGCGCTGCGCGCGCTCGCGCTCGTCGCCGAGCGACGCGCGCCGCGTTTGCAGCGATTCCTCGTGCGACTGGGCGTCGGCGAGCGAGCGGTCGAGCTCGGCCATCTTCGCGGTCATTTCCAATAGAGTGGCGTCGATCTCGTCCTGCCCCGCCACCAGCACGCGCCCCGGTCCGTCGAAGAAGACGCCGTCCAGGGTGGCGACGCGCGTCGCGCGCCCGGATTCGATGAGCGCGAGCGCGGCGTCGAGGTCTTCGACCACGACCACGCCCTCCAAGTACGCGACCAGGAACGTGGAGACGGACGGATCGCAGTCGACCAATTCGCGCGCGGGGCCGATGATGCCGGGGCCGCGCGGCGGCTGCGCGTCGGTGACGAATTGGTCGGGGAACAAGATCTGCACGCGGCCCGCGTCGCCGCGGCGGTACGACTTGAGCCACGCCATGGCGTCGCGCCGCGAACCGGCCACGACGCTCTTCAAGATGGGCGCGAGGCACGCTTCGAAGCACTTGCGGTAGCGCTTCTCGACCCGCACCAAGTCCGACAATACGCCCGCGAGGGCGCCGTGCTGGCGCAGCTCTTCCGCCGTGCGCGTGTGCTCGTCGTGGATGCGGTGCAGAAAGTCGCGCTTCTCCGCCAGCTTGGCCAGCGCGCGGCTCGCCTCCGACCACTCTTCGTCACACGCGGCGATCGCTTCGGTGGCGGCGTCGATCGCGTTCGCGAGCGCCGCCAGCGCCTCCTGCTTTTCGAACAGAACCTTGTGCTGCGCGGCGACGCGCGCCTCGATGGCCGACAATTCGGCGACGCGCGTCGACTCTTCGTTGGAAAGGTCGTCGAGCTGCGATTCGATGGCGTCCTGGCGCTTCGCGAGGTCGGCGAGGGTGGCTTCGATGTGCTCGAGCGCGCCCTTCTCCTTGGCCTGCTCGCGCACCAAGTCGAGCGCGAGCTGCTTGCGCCTGCGCAGCGCCTCGCGCGCCTCGGCCAGGCGCTGGTTGGCTTCGCGCAGCGCGCCCTCGCGCGCCGAGAGGCGCGTGCGCGCGTCCTCGACCACGGCCCGCCGCTCGACGGCGACGACGCGCGCTTCGTCCAATTCGCGCGCGACCGCCACCGCGCGCTCGCCCGCGCGCGCTACTTCGGCCGCGTCTTCCTCGATGCGCGCACGGTTGGCGCTGATGCGCTCGTTGTGCACGGCGATGCGCTCGTCGTGCTGCTGCAAGTTCTGGCTGGTGGAGAAGCGCGCTTCGTGCAAGTCCTGCAGCGCTTTCTCGTGCTCGGCCGCCTCGACGCGCAGCGTCTGCAGCTGGTTCTCGGCGATCGCGATCTCGTTGTCGCCGACCAAGCGCACGTTCTCGTGCGACTCGCGCTCGGCTTGCAGCTCGACTTGCTTCGCCAGCAACTCGAACAACGACGCCTTCAGCAAGGCGAGCTCCATCGCGTCGGCCTGCTCCTTGAGCGCCGCGTAGCGCCGCGCCTTGCCCATCTGGTACTTGAGCGAGCGCAGTTCCTTGTCGAGCTCGCTCAAGATGTCGACCAGGCGCAAGAGGTCCTGCTCCGTCGCCTTGATCTTGCGCTCGGCCTCTTCGCGTTGGATGCGGTAGCGCATGACGCCGGCCGCTTCTTCCAACAGGTGGCGCTTCTCGTCTTCCTTCTCCGAGAGCACCTTCTCGATCATGTCGCGCTCGATGATGGCGTAGGCGCTGTTGCCGAGCCCGGTGTCGACCAAAAGGCCGCGCACGTCCTTCAGGCGCACGGGCTGGTTGTTGACGAGGTACTCGCTCACCCCGCTCCGGTACAGGCGGCGACCGATCTTGACGGTCTTGTATTCAACGTTGAGGGCGTGGTCCTCGTTCTCGATGGTCATGAAGACTTCGCCCAGCCCCAAGGGCTTGCGCAGGCGCGTTCCGTTGAACAGCACGTTCTCCATCTTGGTGTTGCGGAGCATGCGCGTGCGCTGCTCGCCCAAGACCCAGCGGATGGAATCGACCACGTTCGACTTGCCGCACCCGTTGGGGCCGATGATGGCCGTGACCCCGCCCGAGAAGTCGAGCTCGATGCGCGACATGAAGGACTTGAAGCCCGAGATTTCGATCTTACGAAGGTGCACGGTGCGGCTCCGCCGGAGGGAATTCGGCGTCGCCACGCGGCGAAACCGCTACTCCGGAATGGTCGTGATGCGAGTAAATCGTACCTGCGGAATGGCGTCCAGGTTTTTTTTGACGTCGCGGGCCTCCTCGCGCGTCTTGAACGGGCCCGCGTACACGCGGTACCACTTGCCCTTCGGGCCCAGGTCCAAGAACACGATGAAGACCGGGAATTCGCGGCTCTGGAGGAAGGAGACTTCTTCGCGCGCGCGGATCGACTCCTGGAACGAGCTCACGTGGATCGCGTACCAGCCGTTCCAGCGCGCGGCGAGGTCGTCCATGACCAAGATGTCGCTGGGGTCGACGAGCACGGTGCCGCCGCTCTTCCCACCCGTGTCGGCCGGGCGCGTCGGCACGACCGCGCGCTGCGTCGCCATGGTGTCGTGCATGGCGGCGGGCGGTCGCGTGGTGTCGGCGCGCGCGATGGCGACGGTGTCGATGGGTTGCAGGCCGACCGCCGGAGGTTCGGCCGGCTTCGACGCGGTTTCGTGGGCGCGGTTCTGCCACATCCACCACCCGACGAACGTGATCACGAGGAGCGCGAACACGAGCAGCATCACGCGCGGCAGGATCGAATTGGGCTTCACCTCGAGCGCGTCCAGGTTGGGGACCGGCGGCGCGGGCGTCGGCGCGCGCGGGGCCGGAGCTGCCGGCGCAGGTGGCGCGGGCGGTGCGGGCTTGGGAGCGGCCGGCTTCGCGGGGGCGGGCATCGGCGCCGGGGTCGGCGCGGGGGCGGGCGCTCCCGGGCGCACGCTCCACACGTCGACGCCGGTGGTCGCGATGGACGCCTCCACCGCGGTGGCGTCGTTCTTGCCGCGCGGCCGCTCGTCGCCGCGCACCACCACGGTCAACTCGACGGCCGACGTCAGCGGGTGCGTGGTCCCGTCTTCCTGCTTGAGCGGGCCCACGAACACGACGCAGCTCGCGTGCGACGAGAGCCGCCGCGACGCGTCGTCGAACGCGGAAGCGACGAACGGCATGCGCTTGGTCACCGGGAACGAGCCCGCGCCCACGACGCGCAGCCCGCTCGGAGCCTCCTGGGTGACGACGCCGATCGAGCTCCCGTAGAGCAGGAAGTCCAAGAGCCCGAGCGCGTCGGGCTGCGGCACGATCCCCGAGAGTCCCACGCGCAGAAAATCGCAATCGACCAGGAGCGCGGACGGAACGTGCGCGGCCACCGCGCGCGCGAGCACGCACGCGAAGCCGTCGCGCGCCGCCACCGCGTCGTCCTCCGCGCACACGTAGACGCGCAGCGGCGACTCCGCGCAGCGGTGCGCGATCGCGGCCACCATCGCCTGCATGGGCTCGACCAGCGCGGGCGGGATCGACGGCGCCGCCACCGCGGATTGCAAGAGCTCGCCGGCGACCGGAATCTGATAGATGGAGACGCGGTTCATGCGTTATCCGCGCGCGCCCAGCTCGTCGACCAGGGCGTCGATCACGGACTCTTCTTGGTTCGGGAATACGGTCGTCATGTTGACGCGAATCTCGTCGCCGCGCACGCGCACGAACACCGGCAGCTCGCGCGTGCGCAACGAGCGCGCGACGCGCGCCGCGTCGCCGTCGCTGGAGAGCCGTACCGCCACCGCCGCCGACGGCACCACCGCGCCCGCGAGGCTGCCGCCGCCCACCGCGGCCTCGTCCGCCACCGCGCGCACGCCGAAGCGCGGCGCCACCTGTGCCGCCACTTTCGCCGCCACGCGCTCCGCGCGCGCACGACACGCTTCGTAGCCCTCGCCCACCGCCGCGATGACGGGCACTTCGTCGGCGAGATCGGCCGCGAACAAGTACGCGCGCAGGACTTCCTGCAGCGCGGCGACGGCCACTTTATCAACGCGTACCGCGCGCCGCAACGGGTTTTGCTTCAGGCGCTCGACGAGCGCGCGCCGGCCCAGCACGATGCCCGCCTGCACGCCGCCGAGGAGCTTGTCGCCGCTCATCGTCACCGCGTCGACGCCGCTCTCGATGACGGCCGACACCACCGGGTCGCGGCCCAAGCCGCGCGACGCGAAGTCGAAGAGCGCGCCGCTCCCCAAGTCGAACACGGTGAGGCATTGCTTCGCGCGCGCCACCGCGACCAGCTCCGCCACCGTCGCTTCGTGCGCGAAGCCTTCGATCTCGTAGTTGCTCTTGTGCACCTTGAGCAGCACGTCGCCCGCGCGCGCCTCGCGCTCGTAGTCGGCGGCGTAGGTGCGATTGGTGGTCCCGACTTCGACCACCTCGCGCGCCGCGTGGCGCAGGATCTCGGGGAGACGGAAGCTGCCGCCGATCTCCACCAATTCGCCGCGCGACACCAGCACGCGCCCCGGCGGGGAGAGCGTGTTGGCGACCAGGTACACCGCGGCCGCGTTGTTGTTGACCACCATCGCGGCTTCGGCGCCGGCGAGCGTGCACAGGAGCGCTTCGAGGACTTCGCCGCGCTTGGAGCGCTCGCCGCTCTCGAGGTCGACCTCGAGGCTCGAGTAGCCGCGCAAGGACGCCACCGCCGCGTCGACCGCGCGCGCGCCGAGCGGCGCGCGACCCAAGTTGGTGTGGAGCACGACGCCGGTGCCGTTCACCACCGGCTTCAACCCGCCCGTCGCGAGCCACTCGATGCGCGCGCGCGCGGCTTCGACCGTGCGCGCGACCAGCGCGTCGCGGTCGGCGCCGGAGACGCGCGCCGCGCGCACGTCGTCGCGCAACGCTTCCAAGAGCTCGCGCACCAGCGGCGTCCACGGAAACCGCGGGTGCGCCGCGCGCCAGGCCCGGAACTGCTCGTGGGCGAGGACGTCGTCGACCGAGGGGATCGAACGGAGCGATGCGGGTGGGTGCGCCATCGTGGTCTAGAGGCCAACCTATTATGCAACAAATCCTTGATGGCCGGGGACGTTTCTGTTAGGCATGCCACCATGACCGCGCGCCATTGGGTCGCCCCGCTTCTCGCGCTCGCGCTCTGCGCGTGCGGGGGTCCTCCCAGCACGGTCCCCAAAACCGATACCGGCAAGATGGACCGGCTCTACAAAGAGCTCGCCGACCCGCTGCCGCGCTTCGACCCCACGCTGCTCGAGGGCTTTCGGATCCTCATCGACCCCGGACACGGCGGCACCTTTCGCGGCACCGTGGGGCAAGACAGCCTGGAAGAGTCGAAGGTCAACCTCGGCGTCGCGCTGTACCTGTGGGGACTGCTGAACGAAGCCGGCGCCGACGTCCACTTGACGCGCACGTCGGACCGCGACTTCCTGTCGACCGCCGACTCGACGCTCTCGTTCGACCTCCAGCACCGCGTCGACGCCGCCGACTCGCTCTCCCCCGACGTGTTCATATCGATCCACCACAACGCGCAGCCGCAGCGCGACCCGTCCTACAACCGCATCGAAACCTATTACAAGGCGGGCGACGCGGCTTCGCTCGACCTCGCGTTCGCGATCCATCGCCACTTGATGCGCAACCTCGGCATCGAGGTGGGCGAAGTGCGGCAGGGCAACTACTTCGTGCTGCGCAACGTCGACGTCCCCGCGGTGCTGGGCGAGTCGAGCTACCTCACCAACCCGCCGGTCGAAGACCGCCTGCGCCTGTCGCGCGCGCAGGAGCTCGAAGCCGAGGCGTACTTCCTCGGCATCCTCGACTACTGCCGGCGCGGACTCCCGCGCGTGGTCGCGATCGGCCCCGTCGATTCCATCCAGACCGCGGTGCCGACGGTGTCGTGCCGCTTCCAGGACCGCGGCGGCCTCGGCGTCGACCCCGACGGCGTCCACTTGACGATCAACGGCGAGGCGAAGGAGGCGGTGGTGGCGCCCGACGGCAAGGGCGCGAGCTACCCCCTCCCGTGGGACGCGCCCAACGGCGACTACCACGTCGAGGTGACGGCGCGCAACTTGGGCGGCAACACGAGCCCGGTGGCGAGCACGGACTTTCGCCTCGAGCACCCGCCCGCGCTGGCGGCGCTCGAAGCGGTGCCGCCGCGCGTCCCGCGCGCGGGGGGTGCCGTGCGCGTGCGCGCGCGCATCCTCGACCGTCGCGGACTCCCGGTCGCCGACGGCACGCCCGTCGCGATGTCGGCGCGCGTCGCCAAGGAGACCGTGTCGACGACCGTGATCGACGGCGCGGCCGAGTTCGCGCTCGACGTCCCCGCCAACGCGAAGACCCCGGTGCGCGTCGAGCTCACCTCGGGCGGCAAGCGCTTCGCGCTCGACGTCCCGGTGGAAGCGTCGAAGCAGACCGCGTGGCGCTCGCTCACCGTGGTCGACGCCGTGAGCGACGCGCGCATCGTCGACGCCGTGGTGATGGCGGGCGACTCCGTGCTCGCGCACGCGTCGCCGAGCGGCGCGTACGGCTTCGCGAGCGACGGTGCGGTGCGCGTGACCGCACCCGGCTACCGCCCCGCCGACGCCGGCGGCGCGGCCACGCTGCGCATGACGCCGTGGTTCGACGGCGCGCTGCACGGCAAGCGCTTCGTGATCGACCCGCAAGGCGGGTTGCCAAGTGCGGCCGGGGTGGGGCCGATGGGGTTGTCGGCCGCGCACGTGAACCTGCGCGTCGCCGCGTACCTGGAAGGATTCCTGCGCGCGGCCGGCGCCGACGTGCGCCTCGCGCGCACCGACGAAGAAGTGCGGTTGCCCGAAGACGTCGCGCGCATGACCAACCGCTTCCGCGCCGATCGCTACCTCGAGATTCGCCACCCGTCGGCGCCGGTCGACTCCCCGCTCGCGCTGCGCGGGTTCTACTTCCCCGGGAGCGCGAACGGAAGAACGATGGTGCAGACCGTGGGTGAAGCCGCCGCGCGCCGCCTGCGCGTTCCCTTCCGCGCCCCCGCGGAGACGGTGACGTACGCGCTGCAACAAACCGCGTGCCCCGCGGTCGTGATCGCACTGCCGTCGATCGCGAACGCCGAGGAAGAGACGCGCCTCGACCACGCGTCGTACCAGCGCGAGCAGGCGTACGCGATCTTCGTCGGGCTCTTGCGGCACTTCGGCGTCGGCGACACCGCCGTGCTGGAAGTGGAAGTCGACGCCGCCCAGCGCGCCGGGTGGCTGGTGACGCTCGACGGCACCTGGACGCTCGTCACCGAAGACGACGGCCGCGTCGCCTTCGAGTGCGTCCCCGCCGGCCCCCACCAGGTCGTGCTGCGGCGCGGCGCGCAAGTCCTCACCCGCGACGTCGCCACCGTCGACACCGGGGCGCGACTGCGCTTCGACCTTCCCCGCTAGACACGCATCCGCCCGTGTGCGGGCGCCGCGATTGACCGCGCCGGCGCGGCGTCCTATCCTTGAAGCATGCCGGCGACATTCTGGGAACGCGACGCGGCGTACAAGAGGCGTATCCGCATCATCGTGCCCTTCGTGCTGGCGGCGTACGTGGTTCTGTTCGTCACCACCGACCGCTTTCGCTACGAAGACATCCCGCGCTTCATCGGGTGGAAGGGCGAGCTCGAAGTGCTGCCCGAGATCACGGTGGTGCCGGAGGTCGCGTCGATCGAGAGCGAGCCCGCGCCGCGCGAGGAAGTAGCGCGCGAAACCGTGGCCCTCGATCTCTCCGCCAAGGGCGACGTGCACGACGAGCCCGCGCCGCAGGTGCAACCCCAGGTGCAGCCGCGCATCGTCGAGCCGGCCGAAGGCAAGGCCGAGATTCGCTCGATGGAACGCCCCGGCCACCGCGAGGCGTCGTACAGCGACAACTTCGCGCTCATCCACGCGGTGACGCCGGTCTACCCGCCCTTCGAGCGCGACCAGGGCATCGAGGGCATGGTGACGGTGGAGATGCACGTCGACGAGAACGGCATGGTGACGGAAGCCAACGTGCTGTCGGTGATGGGACCGGAGAGCTTCGCCGAATCCGCGCTCGACGCGGTGCGCCAGTTCGTGTTCGAACCGCCTACCGAGAACGGCCAGCCCACCCGCATCTGGGTGCGGCTGCGCGTCAAGTTTCGAATCTCCGGCTAGCTATTCGAAGGACTCGGTCTTGCCGCCGCGCACGCGCACGAGCGGCACCGCGGCCGCGCGCGCCGCGCGCGTCTCGGCGTCGCCGCGCAGGTGGGTGTCGAGGAACGTGCGCACGTCTTCGCGCGACGAGGCGCCCTCGCCGATCGCCTGCAGCACCGCGCGCGTGCCGTAATAGCCCGCCACCGACACCGGGGAGGCGTCCTTGGTGTTGGGCGTCGCCAGCTTGGCGACCAACGCGGTCTGCTCCTCTCGCGTCGACCCGTAGTGCGACTCGGCGGGAAACACCGCGCCGTCGATCTCGTCGCGCGCGAGACGCATGAGCTTGTCGGAATTCCACGAGCTCAAGCCCAGCATCTGCACCTGCACGTCGTGGAACTTGGCCTGCGGGAGCATCTGCAAGAGCTCTTCGACGCTCCCCACCGCGAACAACGCGTCGGGCACGGCGGCGCGAATGCGCTCGAGCTGCGGACGGAAGTCGGTGGCGCCGTCTTCGAAGTACTCGATCGCGACCACCTCGCGCCCCAGGCGCTTGACTTCGTCGGCGAAGAAGTCGGCGGCTTCGCGGCGGTCGCCGCGCGACGGCGCGATGACCGCGAACTTGGTGAGCGAGAGCTTGTGCACGGCGGCTTCGGCGACCGCGGTCGCTTCGACCGTGGCGGGAACGCGGGTTTGGAACACCCACGGTCCGATCTCCACCAGCTCGTCGCTCGCCACCACCGGCGAGACGATGGGCACGCGCCACGCGTTGGCCTCGATCGCGCCCGCGATGGCGGGCAGCGTGAACACGTCGCCGATGATCGCCACCGCGCCCTCTTCGCCCGTGAGGCGCCGTACCGCGATGACGGCGTCGATGGCGCCGCCGCGCGAGTCGGCCACCGCGAGAGACGCGTGGCGCGAGTGCTTCTGGTTGAACTCGTCGACCGCGAGCTTGGCGCCCTGCTCGAACAAGCGTCCGTAGAGCGCGAGGGTTCCGGTCTGCGGGAGCAAAAGGCCGATGCGGTCGGGGCGCACGCGCGAGGCCGGCCCCGGCGGCGGCGATTGGCGTCGCTCGGTAGCGAGCTCGAGCAGCCGGCGCGCGTCGGGGTCGCTCTCGCCGCGCGGCAAGGCGTCGATGTAGCGGCCCACCAGCTCGTAGGACGTGTCGTAGTCGCCGGCCGCGTAGGCCGCGCGCGCCTGCTTGTAGAGCGCGCCGCGCGCGAGCGGCGAGTCCGGGTACTGCTTGTAGAGCGCGTCGAGGTCGGCGTCGCCCAGCTTCTCGTCGACCAGGTAGCGCAGGCGGCGCGAGGCCTCGTCGCGCCCGGCGGCGTCGAGCGGCGACTTCAAGAGCTCGAGCCACGCCGCCGCTTCGCGCGCGGGGTCGTCGAGCTTGGCGTAGTCGGAAGTGAGCGCGCGCAGCGCCTGCTGGCGAAATCCGGAGAGCGGGTACTCGCGCGCGAGCTGGTCGTAGTACACGGCGGCTTCGGCCGGGCGGGCGCGCGCATCCGCGACCTGCCCCGCGATCAAGAGCGACTGGTCCATACGCGCGAAGCTCGGATACTGGTTCACGAGCTCCGACGCCGCGGTGGCTGCGTCGTCCCACTTCTGCTGCTTCTGCGCAGCGAGCAACTGGTCGAACAGCTGCTGCGCGCGCACTTGTTCCTCGGGGCCGAGCTCCGCTTTCTTCTTGCTCCCCACCTGCGAGCACGCGGAGAGGGCCAGCGTGCACACCAGAATCGCGGCCAGGACTCGACGGGGCATTAGAAATCTCCGGGGTCGAGGTCTTTCAAGTAGCGGCGCAGATCGTCGTCGGGATCGCTTCCCCCCGCGACGTCCGGGTCGAGCGCGCGCTTGTGCGACACGAACACGTCGCGCGCGACGAAGATGGGCGCGTCGAACTTGAGCGCCAGCGCCACCGAATCGCTCGGGCGGGCGTCGACCACGAGGACGTCGTCGCCGCGCCGTAGGTACACCTTGGCGAAGAACGTGTTGTTGCGAAGCTCGGTGATCGCGACCTTGGACAGCGCTCCCCCCAGCCCTTCGACCAGCGTCTTCATGAGGTCGTGGGTCAGCGGCCGCTCGAACTTCTCGCCCTTCATGGTGAGGTCGATGGCCACGCCTTCGGCGTGCCCAATCCAGATGGGGAGCACGTCCTCCCCTTCGCTGCTCTTCAAGAGCACCACCGGATTCTCGCGCGCGTCGCGCGCCATCCCGCTCACCACTACGCGGACGAATTGCGCGTCGTTCTGCGTCACCCGACCTCCGCGGTCTAGTTCGATTTCTGCTGGTCGATCTGCCGGTTCAAGTCGTCCAGGTCCTCGAACTTCGGCAGGGGCTTCTCCAGGTTGTCGAGCATCCAGCGCGCGGTCTGCGCCATCTCGGCGTCCGGGTACTTCGAGATCAGCTCGTTGAAGGTGCGGTCGGCCATGGTGAAGTCCTTGAGCTCCTCCGCGTACACGAACCCGATCATGAACATCGCCTGGGGAGCGTACTTGTCCTGCGGGAACTTGTCGATGATTTGCTGAAAGGCCGCGATGCGCTGGGTCGGGTCGACGCTGTTCTGCGCGTAGTTGAACAGCTCCTCGGGGCCGCGCTGCATCTTCTCGTAGTCGTCGCGCAGGTAGTTGTGGGTGTCGTAGTGCGACGCCACTTCGGCGAAGTGGGTCTGGCGCACGTTCTCGATCTTGTCGCGCGAGAGGCGGTCGGCGATCTCTTCGCGCACGTCGTCGTAGGGGCGCAGCTCGGCGGGCTGGCGCTCGTTGACGCGCACCAGCGAGTAGCCCTTCTCCCACTTGATGGGGCCGTACACCTTCCCCACTTCCATTTGCGTGACGGCGTCGGTGAACTCCTTCGAGTAGCCGATGCCGCGGATGTAACCGCCCGGGTTGAAGTAGCCCAGGTCGCCCCCGTCCGCCTTGGTGATGGGATCCTCGGAGTAGAGGTGCGCCATGGTGGTGAACTTCTCGCCGCCCTCCACCACGCGCTCCTTGATCTCCTCCAGCTTCTGCTTGTCCTTGGAGAACACGTGCTGCGCGCGCAGCGTTTCCATCTGCGTGTACTGGTCCTGGTGGGCGTCGTAGTAGTCGTGCATCTCGTCGTCGGTGGGGCGCGCCTGCGAGTCGACGAACTCGTCGAGGTAGGCAACAACGAGGATGCTGCGCGTCGCGTCGTCGATCTGCTTCTTCACCGGGTCCTTGGCGGCGAGGTTGAGCTTCTTCGCTTCCAGGTACGAGAGTTCTTCCTGCATGAGCTTGTCGGCCAGGAGGGCGCGCCCTTCCGGCGTGTCGAACTTCTGTCGCTGCGGCTCCGGCAGCCGGCGCAGGTAGTCGTCGACGAAGTCGCGCGTGATGGTCCAGTCGCCGACCTTCGCCGCCAACTGGCTTTCGTCGGGCGCCACTTGGGCCGGCTCGGTCTTCTTCGAACACCCCGACGCCAGCACGGCCGCCAGCGTCGCCAACGGAAGCATTGTGCGAATCCACTTCATACCGAAACGAACCTCCTCGTCACAGCAAATCGTCGCGCCCGCGACGCTTGAGCTCGGCGACGATCTTCTTGATGTCTTGCACGCGATCGCGCCGGCACACCAGCACGGTGTCGCCCGCGTCGACCACCACCAGCCCCTCGACGCCGATCATCGCGACCAAGCGATCGGGGGCGATCACGGTGTTGTCCTTGGCGTCGATCACGACGTGCTCGCCGACCACGACGTTGCCGCCTTGGTCGCGTGTACCCACGTCGCGCACGAATTCCCAGCTCCCCACGTCGTTCCACGAGAAGTCGGCGCGCATCACCGCCACGTTGCGCGCCTTCTCGAGGAGCCCGTAGTCGATGGAGACGGAGGGGGTCTGCGGGTACTCCCGCTTCAACACCCCGGCGAAGCCCGGCGTTCCCGCCGCCGCCTCGATCCGTGTGAGCACCGCGGCCACTTCGGGCAGGTGCTGCTCGATGCCGTCCAAGACCGCACCCGCGCGCCACGCGAACATCCCGCTGTTCCAAAGGCACCCTTGCGCGACCAATTCGCGCGCGCGTTCCAGCACGGGCTTCTCGAGGAACGCGGCTACCGCGTACACGCGGTCGCCGCCGTCGTGCCAGCGCTCGTCGCCGACACGGATGTATCCGTAGCCGCTGTCGGGGCGCGTCGGCACCACACCGAACGTCACGAGCGCGTCGCGTCCCGCCGGCGACTCCAGGAATCGAAGCGCCGCGCGCGCGCGCTCGCGAAAACGCCCCGCCGGTTCGACCACGTGGTCGGCCGGGAGCACCAGCATCGCTTGGTCGCCGCGCGTCTTGCGCGCGACCGCCGCCGCGAGTCCGATGCTCGGCGCCGTGTTGCGAATCTCCGGCTCGCCGATCACGTTCGCGTCCGGCACGCGCCCCGCGAGCTCCGCGAGCACCGCGTCGCGCTGGTCGGCGAACGTCATGACGAAGGTGTCCTCGCGCGCGGCGAGTCCTTCGACGCGGTCCAGGGTCAGCCGCAGCATGCTGCCGCGGCCCGTCAGATCGAGCAGCTGCTTGGGTCGGCGCCGCCGGCTTTGCGGCCAGAAGCGCTCGCCCACACCGCCCGCGAGAACAACGACGATCACGTCGTTCCTCTACTCCTTGACCACCGAGACCTTGACCGGCACCGAGACCTCACGGTGCAACTTGATGTCGACCGTGTACTCGCCGAGTTGGCGAATGGGGTCGTCGAGCACGATCTCGCGCCGTTCGATCTCGTGGCCCTGCTCCTTGAGCCTGCGAGCGATCTCGAGCGCGGTCACCGAGCCGTACATCTTGTCTTCCTCGCCCACCTGCACCGTGATGTGCACGGCCAGGCCGGTGAGCTTGGCCGCGCGCGCGCGCGCCGCTTCCGCGGCCGCGACGTCCTTCTTGATCAGCACGCGCTCGTTCTCCTGGAACACGCGGCGGTTGGCCGGCGTCGACGGGAGCGCGAGGTTGCGCGGGAACAAGTAATTGCGCGCGAAGCCGGGCTTGACCTTCACGGCCTGGCCGCGGTTGCCCAGCTTGTGGATGGTTTCCAGCAGAATGACTTCCACGATCGGTCTCCTTTAGCGGTAGTACTCGCGCACGTACGGCACGAGTGCGATCAGTCGCGCGCGCTTGACCGCCATCGCGAGCATGCGCTGGTGCTTCGCGCACGTGCCCGTGATGCGGCGCGGCGTGATCTTGCCGCGGTCGGTCATGAAGCGACGGATGCGGCGTTCGTCCTTGTAGTCGATGTGGGTGACCCGATCGAGGCAGAACTTGCACTTCTTCTTGCGCATCGGGCGCTTTTCGCGCTTCTCGCCCTTCTTCTTGGGGTCGCGCTTAGTATCTTTCCCTCTCGCCACGGTGCTCCACCTCCTCACGAATCTCGCGCTCCGGGTGGCGCATGACCGCTTCGACGCCGGCCGGCTCGAGCGCGGGCTCGTTGCCTTCGGCGAGTTCGTCGCGCACGATCATGTGGCGCAGCACGTTCTCGTCGATGCGCATCTGGCGGCCGAGCTCGTCGACGAGCGCGTTGCCGCCGCGGAAGCGATAAAAGAAATACGTGCCCTCGGGCTGCTTCATGATCTCGAACGAGAGACGACGCTTGCCCCAGGTTTCGACCTTGGTGATCTCACCGCCGCCTTTGGCGATGATATCGACGTACTTGGCCGTGCTCGCACGCAGACCGTCGTCACCGACGGCCGGGTGCACGATCACGGCGCACTCGTAACTTCTCACGGAGTACCTCCCTGTGGACTGTGACCCCCCCGCAGCGACCGAAGGCCGGCCGGGGGGTAGAGAAGTCGTTTGAGCCGATCTGGCTAAGAACTATGTGGAGCACACTATAGGCGATCGAGGGGGCGGGCGTCAAGGCGTCGCGTCGGGGGCCTCGGGGGCGTCCTTGCGGGCGTTGAAGCGGCTCATGGTCTTGTCGACGCCGTCCATGATCCAGGCCTCGATGCACTCGGCGGCGGTCGTCAACACGTCGTCCACCGTGCCTTCCTCTTCCGGGAGAAATTCGGCGAGGACGAAGTCGGCGGGATCGACGCGCGGCGGCACCGGGCCGACGCCGAGCCGAAGGCGGGGAAAGTCGATCGAATTGAGCCTCTCGATCATGGAGCCGAGGCCGTTGTGTCCGCCGTCGCTCCCGTTCTTTCGCAGGCGTACACTTCCCAACGGGATCGCGAAGTCGTCGCACACCACCAGCAGGCGATGGAGCGGGAGCGATTCTTTCGCCATGAGCGGTGCGACGACGTCGCCGGAGAGATTCATGTAGGTGAGCGGCTCGATCACGAGGACGTCGCGGCCCGCGACGTCGACGCGCGCCGACACCATGCCCTTCGCGGGTTTGCCCCAGCGCCCGCGGCGACGGCGCACGAACTCCTCCACGCCGCGAAAGCCGAGGTTGTGGCGCGTGCGCGTGTAGCGATCACCGGGGTTGCCAAGTCCAGCTACGAGATAATCGACGGGCATCGTGACCTCTCGCTAGTAACGCAAAGCCCCGCGACGACAGAGCCGCCGCGGGGCCGATGCGATGACGCGCGCGACCGCGCGCGTGCTACTTCTTTTCCTTCTTCTCTTCCTTCGCGGGGGCGGCACCCTTGGCGGGCGCAGCCTTCGCAGCGCCGGCGGCCGGCGCACCTTCTTCGCCCTCTTCACCCTCGGCACCCGGCTTACGAATCAGCTCGGGCTCGGCGGCGGCCGCCTCCGCGGTCGGGGCCGCGACCGCTTCGACGATCGGCGGGATGACGGTCGCGAGCGTGGTGTCGGGGTCGTCGAGGAACTGCACCTTGGGGTACGCCGCCATCACGTCGCGGATACGCACCGAGTCGTGAATGCGAAGGGCCGAGACGTCGGCCACGATGGCGTCGGGGATGTCGGTGGGCAGCGTCATCAGGTCGACGGTGCGGGTACCGTGCTCGAGCACGCCGCCCTGCTCCTTGACGCCGGCCGGGGTGCCCTTCACTTCGACGTGGACGGAGACGCGAATCTGTTCGTCCAAGCGAATGCGCTGCAGGTCGAGGTGGAGGATCTTGCCCGACGCGGGGTGGCGCTGCACGTCGCGGATGATCGCGTTCATGCTGCCGCCGCCTTCGCCCGTGACCGTCAGGTCGACGATGGCGCTGTCGGGGTGCTTGCGCAGGATGTTGCGCACGTCCACTTCGGCCACCGACAGGCCCATCGGGGCCTCCTTGCGCCCGTACAGGACGGCCGGCAGCCGTCCCTCGCCGCGCAACTTACGCGCCACACCCTTGCCCTGGTCCGCGCGCACACTGGATTGAAGCTCGTATCGTTCCATGGTTCACCTTCCGCTTACACAAACAACGTACTAACCGACTCGTTGTAATGAATCCGCTTGATGGCTTCCGCGATGAGTCGCGAGACGTCCAAAACTTTCACCTTCGGGCACTCGGCGAAGCGGTCGAACGGGAGCGAATTCGTGACCACCACTTCGCGAATGGGAGAGTTCATGATGATCTTGCACGCGTCGCCCGCGAACACGGGGTGCGTCGCGCACGCGATCACCGAGCGCGCGCCCTTGTCCGAGACCGCGCGCGCCGCCTTGACCAGGGTGCCGCCGGTCGTGATCATGTCGTCCAAGATGACGACGTCGCGCCCCTTGACGTCGCCGATCACGTTCATGACCTCGACGTTGTCCTTCTCCGACCGGCGCTTGTCGACGATGGCCAAGTCGGTGTCCAAGCGCTTCGCGAACGCGCGGCCGATCTTGGTGCTGCCCACGTCGGGCGACACGATCATCAGGTTGTCGAGCGCGAGGCTCTTGATGTGCTCCAGCATCACCGGGGCCGCGAACAAATTGTCGGCCTGAATGTCGAAGAAGCCCTGGATCTGCGCGCTGTGCAGGTCGAGGGTGAGGATGCGGTTGGTTCCCGCCACCTCCAACAGCTTCGCGATCAGCTTGGCCGTGATGGGGACGCGCGGCTGGTCCTTGCGATCCTGGCGCGCGTACCCGTAGTACGGCGTCACCACCGTGATGCGCTCGGCCGAGGCCAGGAAGCACGCGTCGAGCAGGATCAAGAGCTCGAGCAGATTCTCCGCGGGCGGCTGCGTCGACTGGATGATGAATACGTCGACGCCGCGGATGTTCTCATTGATCTTGCACTGGATCTCGCCGTCGGCGAAGCGGTCGAGGGTGACGTCGCACAACGGAACACCCAGCTGCTCGCCGACTTTTTCGGCGAGCGGCCGGTTGGCGTTACCCGAGATGAGTTTCAGACCGTCCATGGTGACAGTGTCTCGTTGCCGGATTGCCCGTGTTCGTCGTTGGACGCGCGACGGAGGTTCTCCGCCGCCTGCCCATGGTTGGGGCGGGAGGATTCGAACCTCCGAATGCTTGGTCCAAAGCCAAGTGACTTGCCGCTTGTCTACGCCCCAGGAAAACTAGAGTGGAAGGAATGCTCCTTCGAGGAACCGCCGCATCGCGCTGCGATCAGCGGTCGGACATGTGCGGAGTCTCCGCTACCTTCGCTCGTTCCCTTTCCTTTCGATACTCGGCAAGGATGACTCGCTCCATCTCTTCGCGCGTTTCATTGTTGATCGGGTGCGCGATGTCTTGGTACTCGCCGTCTTTGCGCCGGCGGCTGGGCATGGCGACAAAGGTGCCGTCCTTGCCCTCGATGATCTTCAACCCGCGAATGACGAAGCTGTCGCCGAGCGTAATACTGACAAACGCCTTTAGCTTTGCGTCGTCGCGAAGAGACACTCTCACTTCGGTGATCCTCATCCGGAGCCCCCTTGTCCTTAACAACCAGTTGACACCCTACGCAGGCGCGCGACGCGCGCACCCTAACGAATGTCGACCGCTTGCTTCGCTGGTTTTGCGACGGAGGCGAACAACCCCCTCACCGAGAATCGCTCTGCTACTTCAGCGGCTCGCGACGCGCGATCGAAGATCGCGAACACCGCGGATCCGCTTCCGGTCATGGACGCAAAGCAAGGCCGCTCGTTGACCAACTCTTCCCACAGCTTCGCGACCGTCGGATAGGCCGGAAAGACGACGCTCTCCAGCGCATTTCGATACGGCCACTCAGCCTTCGGAAACCTTGCCAAAACGGCACTTACGGCCCTCAGGTTAAGTCGCGGGCGAAGTCGTGTCAACCGAAAATTAAGGTTGGAGTAAACCCACGCGGTCGGGATCGCGACCTCCGGCTTCACCACCACGAAAAATCCTCCGTGGATTGGCTCGATGGGGGTCAAAATCTCGCCACGACCGCGCCCTACCATGGTGCCGCCGTACAGCATGAACGGCACGTCGCTGCCCAGGCCGGCCGCCAGCTTTTCCATGCGCTTCGGGGGAATCTCCAGCGCGAGCGCACGATTCACCGCAAGCAGCACACCGGCCGCGTTCGAGCTCCCACCCCCCAATCCTGCCCCAATCGGGATGTGCTTCTCGAGATCGATGCGCGCGCCGAGCGACCGCCCCGCCACCGAACGCAGGGCGACGATGGCGCGGTGGCACAGGTTGGTTTCGTCGGTGGGGACGCCGGGCATGTCGCAGCGGATCTCGACGCGCGCGTCGTCGGTGAGCTCGATGCGCATGCGGTCGGCGAGGTCGATGGACTGGAAGATGGTTTCGATCTCGTGGTAGCCGTCGGGGCGTCGCTTGATCACCTCGAGCGACAGATTCACCTTCGCGCGCGTGGTGACGTCGAGCGGTGAGAGCGAACGCGCGCGCGCGGCCGCTTCGTCGCGCACGCGGTGCGTCTTGGCCGCCCTCGCCGGGCGCGGTCTAGGCGCGCGCGTCGAACCCACTACGCCCCCAGGATCACGATCACGAGCACGATCCACGCCACGACGTCGACCAACAAGAACTTCTCGTGCAACAGGAGGTCCGAGGGACTGCCGCCCTTCTCCTTCTTATAGACGAGGTAGAGGTAGCGCATGATGCCGATCAGGACCAGCGGCACCGTGTACACGAGGTTGGTGGTGCCGAACTTCTCCACCGTCTCGGGCCAAATCGTGTAGATCGAGTACGCGAGCACCGAACCGCTCGCGCTGATGCCGACCAGTTGGTCGAGCAGCGCGGGCGAATACTCCTGCAGCGACTCGCGGTGGTTGGCGGCGTCTTCGATATAAACGAGCTCGTGGCGGCGTTTGCAGAACGCGAGCAGGAGCGAAAGGAACAGCGTACATATCAAGAGCCAGGGCGAGATCGCGATCCCGGGCTCGAGCGCGCGCAGCGCCTCCACGCCCGCGATCGCGCGCAGCACGAACGATAGCGATATGCTGGCCACGTCGAGCAGCACGACGCGCTTGAGTCCGAACGAGTACACCAGGTTGAGGGCCGCGAACAGGCACGCGACCACGAGGAACGCGGGGCCCAGGCGATACGCCCACACCAACGCAATCGCGAGCAGCACCACCGCCGCCGCCACCGCAGTGGCGCGCTGCAGGGCGCCCGACGCCAGCGGTCGCTCGCGCTTGGTCGGGTGCAGACGATCCTTGTCGAGGTCGGCGACATCATTAATGAGATAGATCACGCCCGAGAGAATGCAGAACACCACGAACGCTTCCACGCTGCGCAAGAGCAGCGCTGGGTCGCGGAAGTTGCGCGAGAAAATGAGCCCCGCGAACACGACCAGGTTCTTGGTCCACTGCTTGGGACGCATCGACTGGCCGACGTAGTAGACCTGCTTCACGCGTCCGTCCTCCCTTCGACCACGCTGCCCAGGTGGTAGAGCTGCGCGGTGACGGCGCGCGTCCATTCGTCGCGCGCCGCGCGCGAGCCGTCCGCCGGACCCAGCGTGACCAGCTTGCGGAACGGGTCGGCGGCCGGGAACAACGGGCTCAATACACGCCGTACGCCGTCGACGCCGCACAGGTCGAGGTGCTCGGAGGGAAACACGAGCCCGGCGCGCGCGGCGCGCGCGGACGAAGGCGCGGGGCGTTCGTCGCCGCCCGCGAAGGCAAGCGCGCGCACCGCGTCGTCGAAGTCGATCTCCGGCGACGGCGCGAGTGTGTAGACGCCGCGAAATCCTCCCGCCGCGATCTCGACCAGCCCGACCGCCGCCTCCGACGCGAGCGCGTCGAAGTGCGCCCGCGAGTTTGCCTGGGCGCCGCGCGCGAGCGCGTCGGCGGTCAAGATGCGCGGTAAGCGCACCACCGACACCGTCTCGGCGCCCGCGCGGTTCAACACCACCGCTTCCATGGCCGCGCCGATCGCGGCCGCGGGATCACCGGGGCGCGTCGCGCCCCACAACGCCGCCACCACCAGGCGGCACCCGGGGCGTTGATTCCATATCTCGCGCGCGAGCGATTCGGTTTCTCGCACCACGTGGTGCCACGCGCGCTCGCTCTCATTCTCGGCGCCGGTGGGCTCGACCGTCACCGCGTGGATGACGACGTCGGGGCGCACCGACGCGATTGCGTCGGCCGCCGCGACCGCGAGCGGACCCGCGTAGTGGACTTCGTCGTGCAGCGCGCCGTCGCGCGCGCCGCGCTCGTCGTGGATCACCGGGGTCGCACCCAGCGAACGCAGCGTCGTCACGAGCGACACGCCGATGCGTTCGCCGCCGTGCGTCACCCACACGCGCGCCCCGCGCAGCGCGCCCTGCGCGCGCGCGGACGGTTCGACCGGGGCGCGGCGGCAATAGCGCGCGACGCGGTCGAGCGCGAGCGCAGCCGGCTCGCGCGCGGCCTCCGCTCCCGGCAGCCGCTCGATCACGACACCGGCGCGGCGCGCTTCGCCGAGCCAGCGCGCCGCCGCGGCGTCGTCGGCTTCGAGCGCGTACGCGAGCGCGTCGACGCGATGGCGCGCGCACACATCGCCAAGCCGCTCGGCCGGTCCTTCGACGGGAACGCCGTGGAGCCACAACCCGACGCGCGCCGTGTCGTCGTCGAGAAAACACACCACCGAGCGCGACGGCCCCGATGCGTTGATCTCGCGCGCCAAGCGCTCGCCCGCGTCGCCCGCGCCGATCACGGCGTAGCGGCGCGCGGTGGCGGCGTGCGGCTCGCGCCCGATTTCGTGGAACAGGCGCGCGGAGAAGCGCACGCCCAGGATCAGCACGATGAGGAGGAAGTACTCGATCAGGAACAGCGTGCGCGGGAAGGAGACGAAGCGGTACAAGAGCACGACCGCGGCCAGCACGATGGCCGACCCCGCCGTCACCGCCTTAATCACGCGCACCACGTCGGTGACGCTGGTGTAGCGCCACATGCTGCGGTAGAGCCCGAACTTGAAGAAGCACGCGCTGCGCACCACCACCACGATGGGGAGCGCGCGCAAGACCGCCATGCCTTCTTTCTCCGTGAACTGGAAGTTCATGCGCAGGAAGTACGCGCCCAAGTAGGCGGCCACGATCGCGGCCAGGTCGGTGACGATCAGGAGCACGACGCGCTTCTCCCAGAACATGCGGCCGCCGCGTTCGAGCGCGCGAATCTTGAGGATCGCGAGGGTGAACAGGACGATCCACGCGGCACTCATGAGCGGCGCGAAGAACGTCCCCGCCTTCAGGTACACGAGCGCGCTCGCGCCCAAGAGCGCCATCACCAGGTACTCGAGCAGCGTCACCTGTTTGTGATTGAAGCCGAGCTGGAGGAGACGCTGGTAGTAGTGCGTGCGGTGGGGCTGGAACACCTTTTCGCCGCGCGTCAGACGGCGCACGATGGTGAGCCCCGCGTCGACGTAGAGCGACGAGAGCAGCAGCATGGGCACGAACACCGGAATTTCGGGGGTCGCGTTGCTGCCCGCGATGGCGAGGTACGCGAAACAATAACCGAAGAACGTGCTCCCGCTGTCGCCCATGAACAGGCGCGAGGGCGGGAAGTTGAACTGGAGGAAGCCGAGCGCGCTCCCGGCCGCGGCCACGCACACGAGCGCGATGGCGTGCTGCCCGCTCAACGACGCGATCACGGCCCACACGCTCGCGGCGATGAAGGCGCCGCCCGCGGCCAGCCCGTCGATGCCGTCGATGAAATTATAGAAATTGATGCTGGCGACGATAAAGAGGAGCGAGAGCGGATACGCGAACCACCCGAAGCCGACCGTCCCCACCACCGGCAGGGTGACGTGGTCGAGGACGTTGCCCGCCGCCAGCGCGACGCCGGCCGCCACGCACTGCACCGCGAGGCGCGCGCCGACGCCGAGCCCGCGCCAATCGTCGAGCAATCCGGCCGCGAACAGGATCGCGCTGCCCACCGCGAGCGGCGCGTACGCGCGCGCGGGCGGAAACACGATCGCGACCCACGCGAAGGTGGCGAAGAACGCGCCCACGATCGCCACCCCGCCGAAGCGCGGCTTGGGGCTGTCGTGCGAGCTGCGCTCGTTGGGCACGTCGACGAAGCCGCGCGCGGGCTTGCGCTCGAGGAGAAAACGCGTCCCCAAATAGGACAGCGCCAGCGCGGAAACGAATGCGAACAGGGTGATCATGGAGCGGGTCCCGGAGAGAATAGGGCGCGGCCTACGGCCGAACAAGGACGTTTATCGGTCGAGCTCGGCCACCATGGCGGGCAGCGCGTCGTCGAGCGTCTTGAGTTGCTCGATCCCCAGGAGCGCGCGCAGGTCGGAGGGCTCGTACCACGCCGACCCGAACAGCTTGCGAAAGGCCGCGCTGTCGAAGGGCGCGCGCCTTCGTACGACGAAGCCGGCCGCGTCGCCCACTTTCGCGAGCACGGCCCACGCCGCCGCCGGCAGCGCGACGCGCGGCACCTCGCGCCCGAGCGCGCGCCGCATGGCCGCGTAGATGGCGTAGGTCGAGTACGCGACGCCGTCGCCCAGAACCAGCGCGTGCCCGACCGGCTCCGCGCGATGCGCCGACGCGAGCGCCGCGCGCACCACGTCGTCGACGTGGATCATCGCGCGACGGTTGTCGATGCGCGGCGGCACCGGAAAGCGTCCGCGCGCGACCGCGCGCAGCATCCCGCCCAAGTTGCCGCCCACGCCGGGTCCATAGACGAGCGCGGGCCGCAGCACCACCGGTTCGCGCACGAAGCCGCCGCGCAGCACCCACTCTTCGGCTGCGAGCTTCGAGCGCCCATACGGCGTTTGCGGCACCGGGTCGCCGTCGCCCTCCCCCATCGCCTTGACGCTGCTCGCGAACACCACCCGCGCGACACCCGCGCGCGCGGCCGCCTCCAGCACGCGGCGGGTTCCGTCGACGTTGACGCGCTGGTATTCGTCGTCGTCGCCGCGACGCTCGGAGAGCGCGTGCGCCTTGCCGGCGAAGTGGAACACGGCCACCGCGCCGTCGCAGGCGCCGCGCGGGAGCTCGTCGCGCGCGAGGTCGGCGCGCACCACCTCGTCCCAGGGACCGTCGACGCCGTCGCGCCGCACGACCGCGCGCACGCGCGCGCCGGTGCGGAGCGCTTCGCACAATCTTCGCCCGATGAATCCGGACGCGCCCGTCACCACCACCGTGTTCACGAACGAATCACTTCCTGATAGAGCGCGAGCGTTTCTTGCACGACGCGTGCCTCCGAGAACTCGCGCTCGGCGATGGCGCGCGACGCCGCCCCGAAGCGCGCGCGCAGCGCGGGGTCGGAGGCGAGGCGCTCGATGGCGTCGGCGAGAGAGAGCGCGTCGCGCGGCGGCACCACGAGTGCGTTCTGTGACGCGCGCGCGATCTCGCGGCAGCCGGGGACGTCGGAGGCGACGATCGCGCGCCCCGCCGCCGCTGCTTCCAAGAGCGACTTGGGCAACCCTTCGCGGTAGCTCGGCAGCACGGCGAGGTGCGACGTGCGCCACACTCCCGGGACGTCGTCGGTCCACGGCTCCCACGTCACGAGCTTGTCGTCCACCCACGCGCGCAGGGTCGCCTCCGGCACCGACTCCGGGTTTTCCGCGTCGGGCTCGCCCACCAGGCGCACGCGCACGCGCGCGCCGCGCTCGCGCAACACGCGCGCGGCCTCCACCAACTCGCCCACTCCCTTCGACCACAGGATGCGCCCGACGAAGGTCGCCACCGCACCGCCGTCGAGCGGCGGCTCCGGCGTCGGAACGAAGCGCGCCACGTCGACGCCCGACCCGCGAATCGTGTGCACGCGCTCGCTGGGAAGGAAGTGCGTGGAGACGACGCGTGCGTCGTCGGGATTCTGCACGATGGCGTGCACGGTGGCGGGACTCCACGCGAAGCGCAGCACGCGGTTGAACACGGGGCGCAAGAGGCGCGCGCGCACCTGGCGCGACGTCTCGATGTATCCGAGCCCGGCGATCGCGTTCACCTGGCGAGGATTGCGCGCGAAGCGCGCCGCGATGCCGCCGTACACCACCGGCTTGATCGCGACGTGGTGCACCAAGTCCGGTCGCAACCTCGCATAGAGACTCCGAATCGCCCGCCACGCGCGAACTTCCGCCGCAAGGTCGTGCGAGCGCCGCGTCCACGGCAGCGCCACCACCTCGAAGCCTTCGCGCGCGAGGGCGTCGCGGTACGCGCCCACGCGCGTCGCGACGACGACGCGCGCGCCGGCGTCGCGCGCGGCGCGCGCGATCACGAGGCGGTGCGACCAGAAGTACCAGTCCTCGGTGACCAGGAGGACGATCACCGCGGGCGTGCCGTCGGCGCGACGCAGGTCGGCGCTAGCCATGCGCCGCCTCGAAGAGCGCGTCGACGAAGCGCGGCCCCCACGTCGCCAAGCTGTAGTCCGCTTCGACGCGCCGGCGCGCGCGCGCGCCGACCGCACTCCGCAGGTCGGGCGAGGTCGCGAGCTCGAGCAAGCGCTCGCGCCACTCTTCGTCCGTGTCGCACAGAAATGCGTCGACGCCGTCGCTCACGATCTCGGGTGCGCTCCCGCGCGGCGACGCGATCGACGCCACCCCCGCGCTCATGTATTGCAGGAGCTTCAACGAGCACTTGCCGCGCGACCACGCGTCGTCGGGGAGCGGCATCACGCCGACGTCCATCTGGTGGAGGTCGTCGACTTCTTCGCGCTCGCTCCACGGCTTCGCGCGCACCGTCACGCCGCGCACGGCCGGGGCGTCGGCGCCCACCACGAAGAGCGAGATGGGGGCGCGCCGCGCGACCTCTTCGAGCACGGGCGCGAGCGCGCGGAGGTACGGCGCCGTCTCCGGCGTCCCCATCCACCCCACCACCGGCGTCGACGACGCGCTCTTTCTCGCCGCCGTCACGCGCGCGGTGTCGACCACGGTGGGAAAGAAGCGCACGCGGTCGGTGAAGCGGCGCGCGTACTCTTCCAGGTAGCGGTTGCCCGCCAGCACCAGACTCGCGCGCTCCAACACGCGCGGGATCTTGTCGCGCAAGGGGCGCCTCCACCCCGACGCGTTTTCGTAGAAGAGGTGGATGGCGTCGTCCAGGTCAACGACGGTCCGCACGCCCGCGCGTGCGAGCATCCACTCGGGCAGGTCGAGTGCGTGCGGGAACATTTCTTTTTGGATGAACACGACGTCATACTTGCTCGCGCGCGTGAGCGCGCGCACGCGGTCGGCGACGCGCTGCGCGAGATAGAACGGCGAAGAGGAACGTCCCGCGTAGCGCGCGGCCAGGTAGCCGGAATCATGGAGCGCGTGCATCTCCCACGCGATGCCGCGCTGTTCCAGGAACGGCAGAAACTGGACGACGCGGTAGCGGCTGCTGGGTCCGTCGGCGGTGTACTTGGTGAGGAACAGGACGCGCACGCGGCGCCTCTCGCGCGCTAGCGCGCGCCCGAACGGGGAAAGAGGGCGTCTTCGACCATCTCGCACAAGAGGTGCACGACGGCGAGGTGGACTTCCTGCACGAGCGGGGTGTCGGACTCGGGGACACGCACGGCGACGTCGCTCGCGGCGGCGACGCGCCCACCTTTCGCGCCGGTCAGGCCGATCACGCGGCCCTTGCCTTCGCGCGCGGCATGGCACGCGCGCACGACGTTCTCCGATTCGCCGCTGGTCGAGAGCGCGACCAGGACGTCGCCGGGGCGCAGGATGCCGTGCAGCTGGCGCGCGAAGATGTCGGCGAATTCGTAGTCGTTGCCGATGGCGGTGAGCGTGCCGGCGTTCTCGGCCAGCGAGAACGCGCGCAGTGCCTTGCGCTCGCGCTTGAAGCGGCCCACCAGCTCGAGTACAAAGTGCGCGGCCTGGGTGGCGCTGCCGCCGTTGCCGCACGCGAACACCGAGCCCCCGCCCTCCAGCGAGCGCACCAGCACGTCGCCCGCGCGCGACACCTCCGGTGCCAGCGCACGCGCGCGTTCCATCACGCCCGCGCGCACGCCGAAGCGGGCCTGGATCTCGTCCGCGCTCATCGAGCCGTAGGGTCCGTTCATAGCACCGTGATCTCGCTGTTGTCGCCCACCATCAAGCGGTACGCGCGCGGCGGCTTGTCGCCACGGCGCACGATGACGTTGCGCCCGATCAGGCTGTCGCTCATGCGGCTGCCGATGTCGACGATCTGGCAGTTCTCGAGAATAATGCTGTTCTCCACTTCGCTCTTCTCGACGCGCGACCCCGGACCGATACTGGTAAACGGACCGATGTACGCGTCGACGATGCGCGAGCCTTTGCCGATGATAATGGGCCCGCGCAGGATGCTGCGCTTAACCTCGACGTCGTCGTCCAGATGGACGTGGCCGTGGAACTCGGAGTCCTCGAGTTGCTTCATCTCGACGCGCGTCGCCATGCCGGTCAGCACCATGCGGTTGGCGTCGAGCATGTCCTCCAGCTTGCCGGTGTCCTTCCACCAGCCCTCTACGACGTGCGACTGCACGTGGTAGTCGTGCTCGATCAGGTACTGGATGGCGTCGGTGATCTCGAGCTCGTTGCGCCAGCTGGGCTTGATCTTTTCGGTGGCCTCGAAAATGGTGGGCGTGAACATGTAGACGCCCACCAGCGCGTAGTCGCTCTTGGGCTTCTTCGGCTTCTCTTCCAGGCCGACGACGCGGTCGCCCTTCAACTCGGCGACGCCGAACTCGCTCGGGTTCTTCACCCGCGTGAGCAGAATCTGCGCGTCGTACTTGCCCTTGGTGAATTCGTCGACGAAACCGCGAATGCCCCCCGAGAGAAGATTGTCGCCCAGATACATGACGAAGGGGTCGTCCTTCATGTAGTCGCGCGAAATCTTGACCGCGTGCGCCAGCCCCAGCGGCGCGTCCTGCTTGATGTAGTGCACGCGCGCGCCGAAGCGCGAGCCGTCGCCGACCGCCGCCTTCACTTCCTCGGCGGTGTCGCCCACGATGATGGCGATGTCCTGGATGCCGGCGTCGCGGATGGCCTCGATGCCGTAGAACAGGATGGGCTTGTTCGCGACCGGCACCAGCTGCTTGGCACTCGTGTGTGTGATGGGGCGCAGTCGCGTCCCGCGTCCGCCGGCGAGAATGAGCGCTTTGATGGTGCTTCCCTTCCCTTTCCTCGCGTCAGTCGTTGGCCGTGATGACGGCGTACACCGACAGGAACAAGCTCGTCAAGCTCACGAAGCCGATGAACAGATTGCCGAGGATCACGCCCGTTCGACGTTTGACCAAGATGGTTTCGCCGCGGTACACGACGCTGTCGCGATTGGCGTCGCGGCGATTGCCGTAGGTGTCGTAGATCTGCAGCTTGTCGATGCTGCCCTGGTTCGACGGGCCGCCCGCCATCGCGATGTAACGCCCGGCCGGGAGCCCGCGCTGGAAGTCGATCTCGCCCGGGCGTGTCACTTCGCCCGTCACATACACGACGTCCTCGAGGCGCGGGATGTTGATCACGTCGCCCGACTTCAAGACCACGTTGACGGTGGTGTCGCCTTCCACCACGCGCGCGAGGTCGACGTTGATAAACTCGAAGTTGCCCTGCGCGTCCTTGCGCTCGATGCGCGCGTGCGAGAGGTCGAAGTCCTTGCGCAAACGAATGAAGCGCGGCAGGAACGACTGCACCGTCTCGCCCTGTTCCAAGTAGATGCGCCCGTCGCGCCCGCCGCCGCCCTGCACGCGCACGAAGTCGATGCCCGGGAAACTGCGCTTGTCGGGCACCACGATGACGTCGCGGTCGGTAATGGCGGTCGTGCGCGCCGTGGCTTCGTCCATCTTGACGATCGACACCTTCTCGTCGACGCTCAACTTCTCGAGCACGATCTCGCCGGTTTCCGCGTTGGTGGTGAACCCTCCCGCCAGCGCTATGATGTCCATCACCGTCTCGCCCGGGAGGATTTCGTAGGTTCCCGTGCGCCACACTTCGCCGGTGACGTCGCACGCCTGCACGCGCGAGGGCACGAACAGCGTCTGCCCTTCGTGCAGCATGGGGTTCATGGAGACGTCGCCGAGGCGGGTGAGCTTGACCTGGTCGACGGTGACGGTGGGCTTGCCTTCCTCGCGGATCTCGACCGCGCGCTCGCTGCCCTGGTCGGTGATGCCGCCCGCGGCCGTGATGGCGGTGTCGACGCGAAACGGCGGCAGCATCGCGACCGGCCCCGGCGTCGCGACTTCACCCAGCACGTACACCACGAAGGTGCGCGGCATCACCAGCTCGCAGAAAAACTCCGAGCTGCGATAGAACGACGAGAGCGAGCGCGCGAGCTCGGCGCGGAAGGCCTCGATGGTGAGCCCGGCCGCGCGCACCAGGCCCGCGTTGGGGACCATCACGGTACCTTCGGGGAGCACGCGCAACGGAATCTCCTGCGCGGTCGGCTTGAAGAACAGAATGAACTGGTCGCCCGGTCCGATCACGTAAGTCTTGGGGTCGACGGGTGCGTCGAAGCCGCGCGGGATCGGGCGCGTTCCGACCGCCAGGCTGTCGACGCCGGGCGCCGCCGGCGACGTCGGCGACGCCGCCTGCTTGAAGGGATCGCGCGAGCGCCGCGTCGACAGCGACTGCGCGGGCGCCACCGAGGTGGCGGTCATCACCAGGATCATCACGGACGATACGACTCGAGTCAGCATATTCTCCTCGAACTGCGGGGCGATTCTCTACGCCGACTCGAGTGCGCGTCGAACGAAATCGCGCACGCGGTCGAACTCCACGATACTCGGGATCCCGAACTGGGCCATGTGCGGCTTGCCGCCCCCGCGGAAGCCGAGCTCGGCGGCCACGCGGCGCGCGAGGTCGTCGGCCTTGACGCCCCGCTCCTTTATAGCAGAGTCGGAGGAGACGATGAGGCACACGGGCTTCTCGACCCCCGACTGGCACACCAGCGCCACGCCCACGCCCAGCTTGCCGCGCAGCGCGTCGCCGTAGCTCCGCAGCGCCTCCACGTCGGGGGCTTCCACCGTGGTGGCGACGAAGCGCACGCCGTGCGCGTCGACCGCGCTCGCGAGCGCTTCGCTGGCGCCGCTCTCCGCGCGCTTCGTCTCGCTCTTCTTCTTCTCGCGCTGCAGCGCTTCGTTCTCATCGATGAGCGCGCGCACGCGCTTCTCGACGTCGCCCGGAGACACGCGCAACAGCGCCGCGACGTTGGACCAGTCGTCCATCGCTTGGCGCGCGACTTCCAGCGCGCCCGCGCCCGTCAGCGCTTCGACCCGGCGCACGCCCGCCGCCACCGCCGTCTCCTGGCGCACGAAGAACGCCCCCACTTCGCCGGTGCGCTTCACGTGGGTGCCGCCGCACAGTTCCTTCGAGAACGAGTCGACCGACACCATGCGCACCACGTCGCCGTATTTCTCGCCGAACAGCGCCATCGCGCCCTGCGCGATCGCATCCTTGTACGGAAGGTTGGCCGTCGTCACCGGCACGTCGCCGATCACGACCTCGTTCACGATGCGCTCGATCTCCGCCAACTCCTCCGGCTTCACCGGCTGGAAGTGGTGGAAGTCGAAGCGCAGCCGGTTGGGGGCCACCAACGACCCCGCCTGCGCGACGTGGGTGCCGAGCACCTGGCGCAGCGCCGCGTGCAGCAGATGCGTCGCGGTGTGGTTGCGCATGGTGGCGAAGCGGCGCTCTCGGTCGACGTGCAATTCGACCGCCGCGTCCTTCTTCAACCGTTCGATCAGCGCCTCGCGCGATTCGTCGGACAAACGCACCAAGTGCGCGATGAGGTCGCCCGCGCGATACGTGTCGACCACGTCGCCCGCGCGCGTGGCGCGCCCCGCGTCGCCCACCTGACCGCCGCCCTCGGGATAAAACACCGTCTTGTCGGTCGTGATTTCGACGAACTCGCCGTCGACGCCGGCGCGCGCGACGCGGGACGGATTCGCGGGAGCGACGTTTGCCACCTCGGCCTGCGTGTCGAGCGCGTCGTAGCCGACGAAGTCGGTCTTGGCGACCTTGCGAATCGTCGACACATCCCCGCCCACCCCGATCGCGTTGTCAGTTGCTTCGGTGTAGTGGAACTTCGCCCCCTGGCGCGCGCGTTCCTTCTGTTCTTTCATCGCTTTCTCGAAGCCCGGCATGTCGACGTCGAGGCCGCGGTCCTGCGCCATCTCGCGCGTGAGCTCGGGCGGGAATCCGAAGGTGTCGTAGAGCTGGAACACGTCGGCGCCGGGGACGGTCTTGGACTTCTTGGCGGCGTCGAAGAGCGCGTCGAGTCGGCCCATGCCCTGCTCGAGGGTGTCTTGGAAGCGCGCTTCTTCGGCGGTGACGACTTCCTTCACCAGCTCCGCGCGCTGCACGATCTCGGGGTAGCGCGGCCCCATGGTTTGCACGACCGCGTTGACGCCGCGCGCGAGGAACGGTTCGCGCACGCCGAACGGGTGCATCTTGGTGAGCGCACGGCGCAGGAGACGGCGCAGCACGTAGCCGCGGCCTTCGTTCGACGGCATGATGCCTTCCGACAGCGCGAAGGTGAGCGCGCGCACGTGGTCGGACGCGGCGTTGATAGCGAGCGCCGCCTTCTTGGCGTCGGCGTCTTTCGGCAGCGCCGCCGCGATGGAGCGGCGAATGGGCAGGAACTCGTCGGTGTGGAAGTTGTCTTCGACGTCCTGCAAGATGAAGGCGACGCGCTCCAACCCCATGCCGGTGTCGATGCCGGGCTTGGGCAGCGGGTCGTACTCGCCCTTCTCGGTGAAGAAGAACTGCGGGAAGACGAGGTTCCAATACTCGATGTAGCGGTCGCTGTCGTCGTGGCCGGGCCCGCCTTCGGCGCCCGCGCGACCGGTGTCGTAGTGCAATTCCGACGACGGCCCGCACACGCCGGTGTCGCCCACCGGCCCCCAGAAGTTGTCCTTCTTGCCCAGCCGCCGGATGCGCGCCTTCGGAAAACCGATGTGCTTCGACCACAGGTCGAACGCTTCGTCGTCGTTCTCGAAGATGGTGACCCAGATGCGGTCCTGGTCGAGCTTCCACACGTCGACCGACAACTCCCAACCCCACTCGATCGCTTCCTTCTTGAAGTAATCGCCGAACGAGAAGTTGCCCAGCATCTCGAAGAAGGTGTGGTGGCGCAGCGTGCGCCCGACGTTCTCGAGGTCGCTCTGCTTGCCGCCCGCGCGCAGGCATTTCTGGCAGCTCGCGGCGCGCGGGTACGGCGCGTGCGCGGGCTCGCTGTAGTACGACTTGAACGGCACCATGCCCGCGGCGGTGAAGAGCAGCGTAGGGTCTTCGGGGAGGAGCGGCGCGCTGGGGACGAGCGTGTGGCCGCGCGCTTCGAAGAAGGACAAGTAGTCCTTCACCAAGCGGCTCACCGCGTAGCGATTCTTCGTCTCGCTCACCATGGCTCACTTACCATTCGTCGGGGATGACGTCGGTCGCGTCGACGTCGCGCGCGCGCGGCATCTTGCGCGCGAGGTCGTAGGCAACGCGGTTGACCACCGCGTAGTCGTAACCCTTGCGCTTCAAGAGCGCGACCACCCGTCGCAGCGTGCGCTCGTCGACGACGGCACCCACGGTCCGTTCCACCAGCGCACGCGCTAGCGTTTCTTGCTCCTCGGTGCCGTAATTTGCCAGGGCTTTGTCGACGTCTGCACGGCGCAGACCCAGCTTATTCATGTCTGCCCGCAAGCGGTGCGGTCCGACCCGCCGCGTGTCCTTGCGCACCGAGACGAACTCGCGCGCGAAGCGGGCGTCGTCGATGAAACCGGCTTCTTGCAGTTCGTCGACCACACCGGCGCGCACCGCGTCGGCGATGCCGAGGGTGCGAAGCGCGGCGTCGATCTCGCGCCGCGAGCGCGAACGCACCGCCAGCATGCGCATCGCCTTGTCGCGCGCGCGCACGTACTGATCCATGCGCTCGAGCTTGGCGACGTCGTCGGCCGACAAGGCCGCGCCCACCACGCACGCCTGCGCGGCCGCTTCCGGAATGGCAAAAAACCGCCCCCCGGAGAGCTTGATCCACACTCGTTCCCGGGGGCGCGGTTTTCGCTCGACGATGATCTCGGGCATCAACGACTACGGGCGCGCCCGCACCGCACCGGGCTTCTTGCGCGGATTGGCTGCCAGCGCGTCGGCGCCTTCGGTGGCGTCCGCCACCGTCGCGGCGCCCGGGAGCTCGGCGGCCTTGGCCGCGCCCGCTTCCGGCGCGGGCTTGGCGTCGACGCCGAAGTGCGCGCGAATCTTGGCCGCGATCTCGTTCGCGATGGCCGGGTGCTCGCGCAGGAACTTGCGCGCGGCTTCCTTGCCCTGGCCCAGGCGCTCGTCGTTGTACGCGAACCAGGTGCCGCTCTTCTTGACGATGTCGACGCCCGGCGCCGAGCCGATGTCGATCACGTCGCCCTCGAAGGAAATCCCTTCGCCGTAGATGATGTCGAATTCGCAGGTCTTGAACGGTGCCGCCACCTTGTTCTTGACCACCTTCACCTTGGTGCGGCTGCCGGTGACGGCTTCGCCTTCCTTGATAGCCGCGATGCGACGGATGTCCATGCGCACCGACGAATAGAATTTCAGCGCGTTGCCGCCCGACGTCGTCTCGGGACTCCCGAACATGACGCCGATCTTCATGCGGATCTGGTTGGTGAACATGAGGCACGTCTTGGTCTTCGCGACGGCACCGGTGAGCTTGCGCAGCGCCTGCGACATCAAGCGCGCCTGCAGGCCGACGTGCTGGTCGCCCATCTCGCCGTTGATCTCGGCTTGCGGCACCAGCGCCGCCACCGAGTCGACCACGATGACGTCGAGCGCGCCGCTCCTGATCAGCACTTCGGCGATCTCGAGCGCCTGCTCGCCGTAGTCGGGCT
>CAZLLI010000026.1:0-33835 GCA_964560355.1 uncultured bacterium
TGGCCGTGGATGCTCGCCATCAGGGTCGCGAAGCGCAGCGAGTCGCCCATGGCCTCGCGCATCTTGGGGTCGAACGCGGTCCACAACGGCCCCGGCGTCCCGCTGCTCACGAACGGGCGCAGCTCCTTGCCGCGCGCGAACGCGGCCGCGGAGTCGAAGGGGGCGTCGGCGGCGAAGGCGGTGGACGCCGCGAAGGCGCACGCGCACGCAATCAGGGTCGATCGAATCATCGTGATTCCTTCTCTATCGCGGCGTAAAAGGTGACCGAAAATTCGGCGGTGAGGCGTCCGCTCACGATTCCCCCCGCAGGGTGCCAGTCCTGGATCTGCAGCGTTCCGCTGCGCGCCTCCACGACGGTCCCCGCGTTCTTGACCGGCGAGCCCGCGTCGCGCCGCGTGGTCGACGCGCGCACCCAGCGCGGGCATTTCTCCGCGATCCCGGCCAGCACGATCTCGTCGACGAAGTTGCACTCGTCGCCGCAACGACCCTTGCGCACGACGCGCAGCGTGTCGCCCTTCGCCTCTGCCGTCCATCCGCGCGTCTCGCCGTTCCAATCTTTGCGCGACGCCTTGGCGGCGTCGATTTCCAGGCGCTCGCCGCACGTGACGACGACGCCGCGCTCGGCTTCGCTCCCGGTCGCCCGACAGCCGAGCCCCAGGATCGCGAGAGCCGCGGGCACGACGATGATATTCGTGAGCGTCCTCATGCTATGAAGTTGACTCTGGTCGCGTCGCGATGATAGCATGAGCCCCGCTTCCAATCGACCCGGACCATCTAGCCAGCATTAGCCACATTTCAGCCCCCGGAGGGTACCGTCATGAAACGGCTCGTCCTCGCATTCGTGGCAGTTTTGGCAGTAACCGCCTTCATTCCGCGTCTCGGACCCGTGACGACGAACGCCGACGAGTCGGCCCACCGTTGCGGGACCGTGCTGACTCCAGCCGACATCGCGAAGTTCGCCGAGCGCGACCAGCACCCGCGCACCGGCTTGATTACGCAGGCGCTGACACCGCCGCCGTACTGTATTCCCATCGCGGCGCACATCGTTCGCAAGGACGACGGCACCGGCGGGTTGTCGCTCAGCCAGCTCGACCAAGGCATCGCCGACGCCAACGTGCTGTACCAGAACACCGGCATGGTGTTCCAGCTGTTGAGCGTCGACTACATCGACGACAGCGACTACTACTTCAATATCAACACCACGGCGGAGATCGACGCGCTTCTCGGGGAGAACGTGGTCGCCGACGCGGTCAACGCGTACTTCACTCCCAACTTGTCGAACGAAGACGGCGGCCTGTGCGGGCGCGGTTCGTTCACGACGTCGACCCCGCAAGGGATCGCGATGGCGAACGGCTGCATGGGTACGTCCACCAACACGTCGTCGTTCCCGCACGAGCTCGGTCACTTCTTCGACCTGTTCCATACGCACGAGACGGCGTTCGGCGCCGAGCTGGTGGACGGGTCGAACTGCGGCACGGCGGGCGACAAGCTGTGCGACACGCCGGCGGATCCCGGTTTGGACCCCGGCACCAACGTCGGTTTCTACCCGAGCTGCAATTACACCGGCAGCGCCACCGACGCCAACGGCGATTCGTACGCCCCCGACACCCACCAACTGATGTCGTATTCGGACAAGAATTGCCGCGATATCATGTCGCCGCAGAGCGAAGCGAAAGTCGTCGCCACGCTGCTCAACGAGCGCCCCGAGTTGTTGAACAAGGGCTGCGCGCCGACGGCGAACGCGGGCACCGACATCGTCGCGGAGTGCACGGGCCCATCGACCACGGCCGTCCAGCTCGACGGCACCGCGTCCAGCGACCCCGACGGCGACGCGCTCACGTATTCGTGGTCGGCGCCGGGCGTCACGTTCGACGACGCGACGTCGGCGCAGCCGACCGGACAGTTCCCGTTCGGCACCAAGGTCGCGACCCTCACGGTTTCGGACGGGGACTACACGCGTACCGACGAAGTCAACGTCACCGTCGACGACACCACGCCGCCGACCATCACGTGCCCGTCCGACATCACGGTCGAGTGCGAAGACTTCTGCGGCACGCCCAAGACCAACGCGCAGATCGCGGCTTTCCTCGCCGACGTGTCGGCGATCGACACCTGCGATCCCGTCCTCGCCATTACCAACGACGCGCCGAACTGTTTCCCGGAGGGCGAGACCACGGTGACATTCAGCACGCAAGATGACCACGGCAACCCGATTTCGTGCCAGGCCAAGGTGACGGTGGAAGACACCACGCCGCCCGAGATCGACGTCGTGCTCGATCGCACGTCGTTGTGGCCGCCCAACCACAAGATGGTGCCGGTGTGCGCGGCGGTCGAAGTCACCGACATCTGCGACGACGATCCGTTCTTCGTGCTCGAGTCGATCACGTCGGACGAGCCCGATAACGACATCGGCGACGGCAACACCGACGGCGACATTCAAAACGCGCTCTACGAAACCGCCGACCTGTGCTTCGACCTGCGGTCGGAGCGCCAGGGACCGCAGGACGGCCGCACCTATACCATCGTGTACCGCGCCGAGGATCACGCGGGCAACGAAGCGCACGCGATCGTTTACGTGCGCGTCGCCCACGACATGTCGGCGAGCGCGATGGCGGGAACCGGTTACACCGGCGACGGCACCGACTTCTTCACCGAGCGCTACACGATCGTGATTCCATCGACGGAGACGATCGACGCCGCCGCCCTCGATCCCAACGCGGTGTTCGTGGGCAACACGCGCGGCGCGACGCGCGCGGTCGCGAGCCGCGTGGTCGACGTCGACGCGGACGGACGCGCCGACTTGGCCGTCGAGTTCCCGTCGGCGACGACGCTGTCGTACATGCCGCTGCTCATGAACGTCAATCCTGACGTGGGCGGGCTCACCGTCATCAGCGACGGTCCGGTGGGACTGCATTTCACCACCCCGGACGGCGCCGATTATTTGGTGAGCGACATCTTCGCGCTCGGCGAACCGGTCGAGGTGCCGGGCTTCGCGCCCGACGGCCCGCCGGTGGTGACGGCCGAACCGGTCGTTCCGACGCCCAAGCCGAGCAGCACCGGCTTCACGTCGATCCACCCCAACCCGTTCAACCCGCAGACGACGGTGGACTTCGCGCTGGCGTCGCCGGAGCGCGTGCGCCTCGCGATCTACGACGTGCGCGGGACGCTGGTGCGCCGCCTGGCCGATCAGTCGATGCCGGCGGGCGAGCACTCGCTCACGTGGGACGGGCGCGACGACAACGGCCGCACCGCGAGCTCGGGCATCTATTTCGTCCGGCTCATCGCGGGCGCGGTCACGGAGACGCGCAAGATCGTGATGCTGAAGTAATCGTCGTCGCGATCGCGGCGCCGATGGAAACGGGCCCCTCCTCGGAGGGGCCCGTTTTTTTTAGCGCCGGCGCCTGTTGCGCGCGTCGCGCAGGAGTTGGGGAACGCCGCGCACGACGTTGTAGGGACACAGGTCGTACACGTCGCCGAAGGGGTGGCTGCGGTACTTGAGCGCGACGAAGAGGCGGAACGGAAGCATGGGTCCCGTCGACCCGTCGCGCAGCGCACGCGCGCGCCCGAGCACGACCGGCTGCCCCTTGCGCGCGACGAACACCGACTGCGGCGTGATGGCGAACGCGGGCTCGTCGACGTCGACGCGCTCGACCTCGAAGCCCGCCGCGCGCATGAGGTCGACGACGTCGCGCCCGTACTCGCGGTAGGCGAGGGTGTGGCCGCCGCCGCCGTGGTACTGCGGCGGGAGCACGTGCACGTCGGTGGGTCCGGAGGTGTCGACGCGCTGGATGGTGTGCGCGCGCTCGTGGTCGTAGGGAACCGTCAGGATCAAATAGCCGCCCGGCTTCAGCACGCGCTGGACTTCGCGCATGGCGTCGGCGTCGCGGCGGATGTGCTCGAACACGTCGGAGGCGACCACGAAGTCGAAGGTGCCGTCGGCGTAGTGGAGCTTCTGGAAGTCCGCGAAGTCACGCGGGTGCGTTCCCGCCGCGATCTCGCGCGGGTCGAATTCGGTGCCGTAGTAGTCGAACTTCTTGCGGAAGTACATCGCGAGCGCGCCGCGCGCGCTCGACTCCAGCATGGGCGTCGTGGTTCGGTACTTCCACCGAAACACGGTTTGGTCTTCATCGAGTACGCGCCCCAGCACGAGCGCGACCGCGCGGTTGCGGCTGGTGACGCCGCAGTTGCGGCACACGAAGCCTTCGCGCGCGCGGTCTTCGCGCAGGAAGCGGTCGCGCCAGCCGCACACGTTGCAGCGAGCGGTCGTCACGCCAGGTCCTCCCGCATGCGCACGAACACCGGCTCGCGCAAGGTCCCGTTCGGCGTCACCGACGCGTACTGCACTTCGCACCACAATTTCGGCTCGACCCACACGCTCACGTTGTCGTCGATGGGTTTCTCTTTGAACGGGCGCTTGCTCTCCTTGAGCGCCTTCACCTCCGCGGCGACGGCGGCGAGCGTGCGGTCGTCGAAGCCGGTCCCGACCTTGCCGAGGTACTTCCACTCGCCGTCGCGCTCTTCCGCGATGTGGAGCGCGCCGAGCGTCTTCGCGCGGTCGCCCTTGCCCTGGGTGTAACCGACCACGCGGCAATCCATGGTGCGGCGCGTTTTCACTTTCAGCCACGCGTCGCTGCGCCGGCCGGGCGTGTACACGCTCGACGATTTCTTCGCCATGATGCCTTCCAGGCCCGCGTCGCGCGCGGCGTCGAAGAGCGCCTCGCCATCCTCGACGGTCTGGCTCACGCGGTACGACGAATCCTTCTTGATGGCGTCCGCCATCCACTCGCGACGGCGCGCGAGCGGCTCGTTGAAGAGCGGGCGCCCGTCGAGATACAGGCAGTCGAACACGTAGCACACCGCGGGGTGTTTCGACTTGGCGCGCGCGGCCGCGCCTTCGGTGGTTTGTCGCATGCGATTGATGACGTCCTTGAACACCGGGCGCCCGGCGGGATCGAGGCACACGATCTCGGCGTCGAACAGCCCGCAGGTGGCGCGGAACGCCTCCGCGCTCGCGAGCTCGGGAAACGCCGCCGTGATGTCGTTTTGGTTGCGCGAGCGAATGCGCACGGTGCCTTCGTCGAGCGCGATCATCGCACGAATGCCGTCCCATTTCACTTCGTACATCCAGTCGCCCGACGTCGGCACCTTCTCCGAGATGTCGGCGAGCATGAACTCGACCGGCTCCACCAGCCAGTCGGTCTGGGGAGCGTCGACGCGTTCGAGCAGGCACTCGTTGCCGCGCGTCGGAATGATGCGATACTCGCCCGAGAGTCCGCGGCTCGACAAGCGCACGTAGGTGCTGTCTTTCTTCTGCTTCGTCACTTCGTAGCGACCCGACGCGTACACCCACATGTCGCCGCCGCCGTACTCGCCCTTGGGAATGGTGCCTTCGAAATTCAAATACTCGATCGGGTGGTCTTCGGTCTGCACGGCGAGGCGCTTGATGCCGGGGCGCGGCGGCAGTCCCTTCGGTACCGCCCACGATTTCAAGACGCCGTCTTTTTCGAGGCGCAGGTCGTAGTGCAGGCGCGACGCGTGGTGGCGGTGCACGACGAAGCGGTTGGTGCCTTCCTCGAGCGGTTGCGGAGCGGGCTCGGGCGTGCTGGAGAACGTGCGCTTCTTCTCGTAGGTTTCCAACTGCTCGGGCGTTTTTCGTTTGCCCGATGCCGGCAATTTTTTGCGCGCCTTCGGCGCGCTTCTGTGTGTGTGCAGTTCGACCGCGTACGCTTCCATGCCTTCCCACGGATCGCCGTCGCGCTTGACGAGGTCGGGCACGTTGCGCAAATGGAAGTCGTGGATGCCTTCCATCGTGTGCAGCTGTTCCCACGTGATCGGCATCGACACCGTCGCGCCCGGGAGCCCGCGCGCGCTGTACGCGGCCACGATGGTCTGCGACGGCCGGTTGCGATAGATGTCGATCAGAATCTTGTTGTCGCGCTGGTCCTTCTTGATCTTGAGCGTGCACGTCTTCGAGTTGGCGGCGATGAACGGCTTCGCGATCGCGCTGCACGCCTCGAACACGGTGTCGAAGTCCCACTTGGGTTCGATGGGCGTCACCACGTGCAGCCCCTTGCGCCCCGTCGTCTTCACGAAGGCGTGGTAGCCGAACGACTCGAAGGCCGCGCGCAGCAGCTCTCCCACTTCCGCGATTTGCTCCCACGGCGTGCCGTCGGGCGGGTCGACGTCGAACACGAAGTAGTCCGGGTTGTCGCGATGCTTCACGCGGCAGTGCATCTGGTGCAGCTCGATGCACGCCATGTTGGCGAGCCACACCAAAGACGCCTCTTCGGTCGCGATCACGTAGTTGATGGTCTTCTTCTCGTCGCCGATCTCCGCGCTCTCGAGCCAGTCGGGGACCCAGTCGGGCAGATTCTTCTGGAAGAACTGCTCGCCGTGGATGCCGTCGGGGAAGCGCACGAGCGACAGCGGCCGCCCGCGAATGTGGGGTAGAATGGTGGGCGCGATGGCGAGATAGTATTGAATCAGCTCGGCCTTGAGGACGCCGTCTTCGGGCCACAGGACCTTGTTCAGGTTCGAGAGCTCGAGCGTGCGCTTGCCGACTTGAACGACTTGGGAGGAGCGAGGCATACTCAGTTCATTATAGCAGGGGGCGACCGATGAATCTCTACGCCGGCACCAGCGGGTTTTCGTACAAAGAGTGGAAAGGCCACTTCTATCCCGAGAAGATTGCGCCCGACCAGATGCTGAACTTCTACTCCACCAAACTGCCCGCGGTGGAGATCAACAACACGTTCTATCGGCTCCCGCGTCGCGAGGCGCTGGAAGCGTGGGCGTCGCAAGTGCCGCCCGATTTCCGCTTCGCCATCAAAGCCTCGCAAAAGATCACGCACATGAAGCGCTTGAAGAACGCCGACGACGAAACCGGCTACCTCATGGACGCGGTCGGAGTGCTGGAGAAGAAGCTCGGCGTCGTGTTTTTCCAGCTGCCGCCCAACTTCAAGAAGGACGTCGAACGATTGGGCGCGTTTCTCGCCGGGTTGCCGAAGCACATCCCGGTCGCGTGGGAGTTTCGGCACGCGACCTGGTTCGACGACGAAGTGTTCGATCTCTTGCGCCAGCACGACGCCGCCTTGTGCCTGGCGGACGCCGACGACGATCTGGAAGTCCCGCTGGTGAGCACGGCGTCGTGGGGCTACCTGCGTTTGCGGCGACCCGGCTACTCGCCCGACGAGGTGTTCCACTGGTACAAGTGGGTGCGCGAACAGAAATGGAAGAACGCGTTCGTGTTCTTCAAGCACGAAGACGCGGGCGCCGGACCCAAGATGGCGACCGAGTTTCTCAAACTCGAACATTAACTCGGCGGTTGAAACACCCCCTACATTTGTGCTATAAAGACAGTTACGACTTGCCATAAATCCCACGCGCAGTGCCCCTAGCCAGGAGGTCACTCGCATGAGAATGCGATACCTTTGGCTCCCCTTGTTTGCGATCGTGCTGACCGCGTCGGCGGCGTTGGCTGACTACTCGGTTGAACCCACGATTCCGTCGATTGGTTCGGTAGGCGACGTTGACGGCGCTTCGAGCGCACCGGCCTTCATGCCTCCCCGCGGGGTGTTTCCCCCGGTCGTGATGACCCCGCCGCTCCTCGCGACGGCCATCGAGTGCAACAACTTCAATACCAGCACCGGGTACACGGGCGGCTTCCTGTTCATCCCGCCCGACCCGCACTGCGCGGCCGGCCCCGCCCACGTGATCAACATCAGCAACATCATCCTGCAGTGGCGCGCTAAGGCGACCATGGCGGATCCGCCCCAGTACGAGAACAGCCTGATGGGCTTCTTCGGCGCGGTGCCGGGAACCCTGGCGGGCGACTTCGGCTTCGACCCGAAGGTGATCTACGACCAGTACAACGGGCGCTTCGTCGTGCTGTTCCTGCAGCAGTGGGATCCGGTCGCGGGCGATCCGGCCGAAGAGTCGCGCATCTGCGTCGCGGTATCGATGACGTCGGACCCCAACCTGGGCTGGTACACCTACGTGATCAACTCGAAGCTCAACATCGCCGGGTTGGATCACTGGGCCGACTATCCGGGTCTCGCGGTCGACGACAAGGCCATCTACGTCACCGCGAACATGTTCAAGTTCGCGTCGGGTGGAAGCACCTTCGGCGGCTCGCGCTTGTGGATCATCAACAAGGTGCCGACGTACACCGGCGGCCCCATCGCGTTCGGCGTGTACGACGCGTATGCCGCAGTGCCGGGTTCGGTCGCGACTACGACCCAGCCCACGCACATGTTCGGCGTGCCGCCCGTCGACGCGCTCGCGCGCCCCTTGGGCACGTACCTCATGAGCTACTCGGGTCTCTCGAGCGCCGGCATCGAAGCGGTGCAGATCATCCAGGTCAGCGACCCGCTCGGCGGCGTCGGCGGTCCGTTCTTCTCCGGCCAGTTCGTTTCGGTCGGCGACATCGACAACACCGCGTCCGCGATGCTCGACGCGCCCCAACTGGGCTCGGCGAGCACTATCGAGACCAACGACCGCCGCGCGCTGAATGCGGTGTGGCGCAACAACAAGCTCTACCTGTCCGCGCAAGTGCGACTGCCGGCCGCGCATCCGGAAGCGGGGCAGACCACCGCTCACTGGTGGCGCTTCAACACCGTGGTTCCGTCACCGGGCATCACGCTCGCCGACCAAGGCAACGTCGGTGGCGAAGACCTCGGCGTCGGAACGTACACGTACTACCCGGCCGTCATGGTCGATTGGAACGACAACATGGCGATCGGATTCTCCGCGTCGAACGGGGGCATCTATCCGGGTGCGTACTACGCGACGCGCTTGGCCAGTGACCCGGCGGGCTCGATCGGCGGTTCGGCGCCGTTGGCGCTCGGCCTGGACTATTACAACCGCCGCTTCGGCGGCGCGCGCAATCGCTGGGGCGACTACAGCGGTCTCGCGCTCGACCCGGTCGACGAGGCCACGTTCTACTGCTACAACGAGTACGCGGGCCCGCGCGGCACCGTCCTCCCGTCGCTCCCGGCGGAAGACGGTCGCTGGCACACCAAGCTCGGCTGGTTCCGTATCGAGACGGTGATCAGCGTCGCCATTTCGAAGTTCGACGCCGTGGCCGAGGGCGGCGCGGTGTCGATCAAGAGCGAGTTCCGCTCCGACCTCGGCGTGGAAGCGGTCAATCTGTATCGCGCGGCCGGCGCCGGCGACTTCAGGCTGATCGAGACGTCGTTCGGCGCGACGAGTCACTACGAATTCGTCGACCGCGACGTGACGCCGGGGACCTCGTATCGCTACCAGATCGGCGTCACCGACGGCGACGGCGAGTTCCGTTCGCCCATCGTGACCGTGAATCTGCCTGCGTCGGGTTCGACGCTCGGACAGAACACGCCCAACCCGTTCAACCCGACCACGCTGATTCGTTACCAGCTCGCCGAGCGCGAGCACGTGACGCTGTCGGTGTACGACGCGAGCGGGCGCCTCGTGCGCACGCTCGTCGACGAAGTTCGTCCCGTCGGGAAGAGCGAAGCGATGTGGGACGGGCGCAACAACGCGGGCGCGCCGGTGGGATCGGGCGTGTATTTCTATCGCCTCGACGCCGGCAAGTTCTCCGAGTCGCGCAAGATGGTATTGTTGAAGTAATCGCCGACCGTTATCCCGGCGCTAGCCGAGAAGTCGGCAAGGGGCGCCCGAGCAATCGGGCGCCCCTCCTTTTGAGCGAAGGAGCCGTCCGTGCGCTTCCGCAACCTTCTCGTCGCCGCCTGCGTGACGGCGGCGACGTCGCTCTTCGTCGGCGACGCTTCCTCCGAGATTCGCGCCCTCGAGACGCCGACGCCGTCGCTCGGCTCGGGCGTCGACGCCGCGCCCGTGGGCCCGGTGCGCGCCGGCTACGTCGCGCCGCGCTTCGCGGCCCCCGCGCCGAACCCGAACGCACCGCCCTTGCTCACGAACGCGATCGACTGCTTCACCTACGACACCAACCTCGCCGTCGCGGGGACGCTCCTGGTGCCGCCCGACCCGCACTGCGCTGCGGGCCCCAACCACGTGCTCGTGATCGGCAACGTGACGATCGAGTGGCGCGCGAAGAGCGGCATGACGTCGCTCGCGCAATACCAGTCGAGCTTGAAGGCGTTCTTCGCCGATCTGCCCGACACGGTGGGACCCGGGACCCAGCTCGGAACGAACGGCTTCGACCCCAAAGTGATCTACGACCAGTACGCGGGGCGCTTCGTCGTGTTGGCGCTCGAGCGCACCGACACGCCCAACCCGACCAATTCGCGCATCCTGCTCGCCATCTCGAAGACGTCGGATCCCAACGGCGGTTGGTGGCTGCACGCCATCAACTCCAAGGTGCCGATCGGCGGGATCGATCGCTGGGCCGACTATCCCGGGCTCGCCGTCGACGACAAGGCGGTCTACATCACCGCCAACATGTTCGCGTTCGCGGCCAACGGCAGCGCGTACGGCGGCACGCGCCTGTGGATCGTGCGCAAGACGCCGGCCTACAACGGGCCGAACAACAACATTTCGGTCAGCGTGTATGATCCGTTCACCGACCCCGACGCGGTGCCGACCACCGCGCAGCCCGCGCACATGTTCGGCGCGCCCGGCAGCGGCTCCGCGGGGCGTCCGCTGGGGACGTTCCTCACCAGCTATTCGGGGCTCGTCGACGGCGTCGACGACTACATCCAGATCGTCGAAGTGACCGACCCGCTCAATACGATGGGCGGCCCGTTCTTCACGCTGCAGCAGATCAACTTCGGCAATCTCGACGGCGGCGCGCCCATGCCCGACGCGCCCCAACTCGGGCTACCCGCGTACCCGATCGAGACCAACGACCGCCGCGCGCTGAACGCGGTCTGGCGCGGCGGCAATCTCTACATGTGCGCGCAGCTCAACGCGATCGGCGGCACCGTCGACGCGGGGCAAGCGACCGCGCACTGGTGGCGCATCGACACCACCACGCCGGCGCCCGCGCTCGCGATCGCGGACCAAGGCAACGTGGGCGCGGAGGACCTCGGTCCCGGCACGCACACCTTCATGCCCGCCGTCATGGTCGACGCCGATCTCAATATGGCCATCGCCTTCGCGGCGTCGAACAACATCATCTATTGCGGCGCGTACTACGCGACGCGCTTCGCCGGCGACGCGCCCGGCACCGTGAGCCCGACCGGGACGCTCATGGCCGGCGTCGCGCCGTACAAGCGCTTCCACTCCGGGACGCGCAATCGCTGGGGCGACTACAGCGGGCTCGCGCTCGACCCGTCGCTGGAGGCGGTGTTCTACGCCTTCAACGAGTACGCGGGGCCGGTGGGAACGCCCGGCAACGGCAGCAACGGCGCCGAAGACGGCCGCTGGTACACGGCGCTGGGGTGGTTCCGGCTTCGCACGGTGACACCGGTGGGCGACGCGCCGGAGCGCGCGACCCGCCTCGCGCAAAACGTCCCCAATCCGTTCAACCCGTCGACCACCATCCGCTTCTCGCTGGCCGCGCGCGGGCGCGCCACGGTGGCCGTGTTCGACGCCGGCGGGCGCTGGGTGCGGACGCTGCTAGACGAGGATCGCGCGGCGGGCGATCACGCGCTACAATGGGACGGCCGCGACGCCGCCGGTCGGCCGGTCGCGTCGGGCGTGTACTTCTGCCGGCTCATCGCGGGCTCGGCAGTCGAGTCGAAGAAGATGGTGCTCTTGAAATAGGAGTTGGTCACATGCCCAAGCCTCGTCTCGCGCTCGTGCTGGCTTCGATAGCGGCTTCGCTCCTTCCCGCGTGCAACATGAAGAGCGACAAACACACGACCGCGACCGTGACGGGCACCGTCGCCTACCTGCAGCGTGTCGCGCTCCCACCCGACGCGGAGGTGCGCGTACGCCTCGAAGACATCTCGCTGCAAGACGCTCCCGCGGGGCTGATCGCCGAAGAGACCGTTCCCACTCGCGGCAAGCAGGTGCCGATTCCGTTCGAGATCGAGTACGACCCCAAGGTGATCGAGGAGACGCACTCGTATTCGGTGCACGCGGAGATCGTGGTTGCGGGCGAGCAGAAGTTCGTCACCACCCAGAGCTACCCCGTGCTCACGCGCGGCGCCTCCGACCACGTCGACGTCATCGTGATGGCGCTGCAGCAAGAAGCGCCCGCGACCTCGCCGCTCGTCGACACGCACTGGACGCTGGTCGAGCTCGCGGGGCGCGCGATCCAAAAGACGCCGACCGGGCGCGAGCCGCACCTGCTCCTGATCGCGGAGAATCAGCAGGCCGCCGCGACCGGCGGGTGCAACCAGATGACGGGGTCGTACCAGACGTCGGGCAACGCGCTCACGTTCTCGCAGTTCGTGTCGACTATGCGCGCGTGCTCCGACGGCATGGACCGCGACCAGGCGCTCGCGAAGGCGCTCGAAGCCACCGCGACCTATCAAATCGACGGCAGCCAGCTCGCGCTCATGGATGCGTCGGGCAGCGTCGTCGCGCGCTTCCAAGCCGCCGCCAACGAGGAAGAATGACCGCGCGCGCCGCGCGGTGGGCGGCCGCCGCGCTGCTCGTGTGGGGCTGCACGAAGCCGTCGCAGACCGCGGACAAGGCGCCATCCGCGACGCCGCCTTCGCGCGACCTCGCCGGCGCCGCGACGCTGGTCGGGACCGTCGACGCCTCCGACGACCTCGCCACCTTCACGCAATGCGGCACGCACGCCCGCTATCCGTTCGCGCGCGACGGCGCCTTCGACGAGCTGCGCCGCGCGGTCGCGGAATCCCCGCACGATGCGTCGCAGCCGCTCGTGGTTGCGGTGGTGGGCCGCTTGCAGCCGCTCCCCGTGGTCGCAGGCAGCCCGCCGCGCGATCAATTGATCGTCGACCGCGTGTTGCGCGTGTGGCCCGACGAGACGTGCGAAAAATCCGGCGTCGAGACGACGCTCGCCAACACCTACTGGAAGCTGGTGGAGTTGAACGGCAAGGCGGTGGCGACGCACGAAAACCAGCGCGAAGTCCATCTCACGATGCGCGTCGACGGCCGCACCGTCGACGGATTCGCGGGCTGCGAAAACTTCTCGGGCGAGTACCGCCGCGACGGGTCGGCGATTCGCTTCGAGCGCTTCAAGGTTCCGCCGAGCGCGTGCCAGTACCTCGACGAACAGCGGGCATTCCTGGTCGCGCTGTCGCGCGCGACGCATTTCCAGATTCTCGGTGAATCGCTCGACCTGCGCGACGACGCGTCGTCGATCGCGCGCTTTCGCGCCGTGTATTTCCGCTAGTCGCCGAGCGCGAAGTCGGCGGCCGCGGTGGCGTGGATGAGCGTGGTGTCGAACAGCGGCAGCGCGACGTCTTCCGGCTTCACCACCAGCGGAATCTCCGTGCACCCCAGAATCACGCCCTCGGCGCCGCGCTTCACCAGCGCGTCGACGATGGCGAGGTAACGCTGCTTGACCGCGGGCGTTACGATGCCCTTGTCGAGGTCCTCGAAGATGGTGCCGTGGATGAAGGCGCGGTCGTCCTGTTCGGGAATGACCGTGTCGATGCCCGCGGCGGACAGCTTGTCCTTGAAAAAGTTCTCTTCCATGGTGAAGCGCGTGCCGAGGAGCGCGACCTTGCGCAAGCGGTGCTTCTGGATCTCGCGCGCGGTTTCTTCCGCGATGTGAATGAGCGGAATGCTGATGGCGCGCGCCACCTCGCCGGCGACCTTGTGCGGCGTGTTGGCGCACATTAGGAAGGCGTCCGCGCCCGCGTTTTGCAGCGTGCGCGCGATGGCGGAGAACTTGTTCGCCGCTTGCACCCACCACTCGGCGTCGAAGCCGGGGATGAACTCGCCGAAGTTGACCGAGTACAGAATGATGCGCGCAGCGTTGTTGCCGCCGCGGCGTTCGTTCACGGTCCGGTTGATGATGCGGTAGTAGTCGGCGGTCGAGACCCAGCTCAAACCGCCGAGAAGGCCCAGGGTTTTCATCGCGATCGCTCCTCGTGAATTGTTCGCTGCCGGGATCATACTCGGAACGATTTTCGCATGCCATAGCTCCAGAGGAGCCGTTTCGCCCTCCCAACACCATGACCTCTCTCGTCGAAATCACGCCCGCGCGCCCGCGCAAGCGCCTCGCCAACTACGACCAACAGCGCGGCGCGCAGACCGGCTTCTCGGTGCCGGGGGCATTCTTGTTCGGGAGCGTGTTCATCTTCGCCGGGGTCTTCATCGCGCTCATTGGGACGCACACCATCCCCGTCGACCCGTCCACCGTGCACGCGCCCTTCGGGATCATCGTCGTGTGCGGCGCGTGTTTCGCGGGCGGCGGCCTCATGGTGTGGTCGATGGCGGTGCGGCAGTGGCGCGCGGAGTGGCACCGCCGGCGCACGATGCGCACCTTCGCCGGCTCCAACGCGCACGCCGACTTTCCGTGGAATCCGGCCGGCTACACGCCGTCGCGCTGGGGTCGCGCGGCGAAGGCGGTCATCGGCACCGCGATCTTCTCGCTTTTCGCGGTCATCTCCAATTGGTGGGCGTTCGGCGCCGACGACAGCCCGTGGCTGGTGAAGGTGGTCGCGGTCGTGTTCGACGCGGTGGTGGTAGTGGTGTGGTGGAGGACCGCGCTCATCGTCGCGCGCTGCGCCAAGTTCACGGGCTCGAAGCTCGTGTTCCACCACTTTCCGTATCGCCTCGACGAACCCATCGCGGTGCGCTGGATTCCTCCGCGCGGCGTCTCGCACGCCGACAAGGGCACCATCACGTTCCGCTGCGTCGAGGAGTATTACGAAGAGCGCCAGAGCGGGAAGGATCGCGAGCGCTGGCTCGTGCACGACGAGCTGTGCGCGGAGACGCAGACGTTCGACTCGCCGCGGGATTTTGCGACCGGCCGCCCCGTCGAGATGCGCTTCGCGATCCCCGCCGATGCGCGGGGCACGTGCCTCTCGTCGGAGCGGCCGGTCTACTGGGAGCTCGAAGTCAAGCTCTCGAGGGCGGGCTTGGACTTCGAGGAGTGGTACCTCGTTCCCGTCTACGCGCGCTAGCGCGCGACGCCTACCACTGCTTCTTCTGCTCCTCCTTGCGAATCGCGGCCGCGACGTTGTGCACCCACGGCGCCGCGTGCTTCGTGCTCTTGTGCCACACGATGCTCGGGCCCGCCGACGACGGCGACGGCGGTACCGGCGGGTCGCTGATCGGAATCACGATGCCCAGGCGATCGCTGCCGTCCAGCACGTTGATCGCGGTCGGCGTCGGCAGGCCGCCGTAGAAGCCCACCGGGTCGCCCGGATCCAGCGTGAAGTTGTCGTTCGCGTCCAGGAACGCGCCCACGTAGTACGAGCCGTCGGGGAATTCGTAGTCGAGCTGCCAGAAATTCCAATACGGATAGTCCGACCAATACGCTTCGGTGGCGTAGTCGGGGGGATTGGCCGGATCGAAACCGACGGTGCTGAACAGCCCGACGCCGACCATGTGGAACTCGCCGGCGTAAATGCCGCTGTACGAGACGCTGCCCGCGATGGCCGCGAAATCCCAAATCTGGTAGTCGATCCCGGTGACGCGATTGCCGCCCGTGATGGTGATCGGGTCGAGCTCGGTGTCGGGAATCGAGAAGTCGACGCCGTAACCGCCCAACGCGTCACCCATCTCGGGGTCGTAGAGGCCGTCGCCGTTGCTGTCCAGCACCGTGATCGACGTGTAGTCGCCGTCGGGCAGGTTGCGCATGTCGAAGGTGTTGTTGCCCGCGACCAACACGGAGCCGGCGAACTGCGTGTCCTCGATCGTCGTCAGCGGTCCGACCACGGCGAACACGCGGCCTCCGGTGGGATCCTGCGCGTCCGCGGAGTTGGGATCGCCGTCGATGGTGCCGGTGAAGCTACCCGCGGCGAGCGCTGCGCCGGTCGAGAACTTGACGACGTTCGACGTCTCGTTCGGATTTCCCGAGAGATCGATGTAGCTGCCGGGCAAGAACGTGATCGTGTACTGCGTGTCGTCCGCGAGCGGAACCGCGGGCGTGAACGTGAGCGTCTTGCCGCCGTTCGAGAACACCGGCGTGCCGTCGCCGATCTCGGGATACGTCGACGCGTTCAGCACGCTCTGGTTGATCGGCTCCGAAAACGTGATCGTAAGGTCGGTGTCGGTCGCGACGTTGAGCGCGCCGTTGGCCGGGCTCGTCGACACGATGGTCGGCGGCGTGACGTCGGCCGTGTTGGTGGTGCGGAAGGTCCAGGTCACGTCGGCCATCGTGTTGCTCGAACCATCTTCGATGCCGCTCAACGTCACCGTGTACTCCGTGCCCAAGTCGAGCGGGGAGAGCAGCGTTATCACGACGTGGACGCCGTTGTCCTCGCTATCGGCGGAGAAGGGAAGATTCCCGGCGCCGGCCGAAATCGTGAAACCGTTGATGAAGGAGTCGTACGTGATCGACTCGCTGAACGTGAGCAGGATCTGGACGCCCACGGCGACGTTGGTGGCGTTCGGCGCCGGCGAACGATACACCAGCTGCGGCGGCGTGGCGTCGGGGTCCGCCGACCCCGTGAACGACTTCTGCACCGGCGTATTGATCGTGTTGCCGCTCGCGTCCTTCACGCCCGCGACGCTCATGTCGTAGGGATTCGCGCCCATGGTGAAGGTGGAGAGCGTCACCGTCTTTTGATCGGTCCCCAGCGAAGCCCCCGCGACGGCCAGCGTGTCGCCGGGTGCATCGGTCTGGAAACCGCCAAGCGGCGTCGAGCTTTCGATGATGAGATAGTTGCCTGTGTTTTCGGCGCTCGCGCGCTGCACGTTTTCGTTGAAGACAACCTCGATGTGACCCGCGTCGAGCGCGGTCACGCTCGCCACACCGGGCGGCGTCGTATCGGTCGAGCCTCCTCCGGCGGGGTTGTCGTCGTCGCTACTGCAACCCGCAACTAGCGCGAACGTGAGAAGAATAGCAGTAAGCCAGTATTTTGGATGGCGGGGCATGGCGTGTCCTCCAGGCAGGGAGTCGGTTCGGTACGATCGCGAGCGCGATCGCCGCTATTAGGGAGAAGCGTTAGCGAAAAGCGGTGCGGGAGTAAAGAGGGAATTCGCGGCGCCGCTACAGGTCGATCGCCATGCCTTCCCGCGCGACGTCGGCGCCGTCCACGAGCGCCGGGTTCGAATGGTTGAGGTGGATGAACCATAGCTGCGCGCGCGTGCCGTCGAGGAGTGCGCGCGTCTCGCTCATGAGCGGGTGCGGAACGCTTGCGATGTCGCGGCCCGGCAGCTCGTCCAGCGACGCGAAGGTGCCGTCGAGCAGCGCCACGTCGACGCGGTTCGCGAGATCGCGAATGCTGCGATCCCATTTCTCCCACTTGTCGATGTCGGGGATGAAGAGCGCACTCGCGCGCGGGCCCTCGATCAGGAATCCCACCGTGTCGGAGAACTCGTCGCGGTGCGGAACCCGCAGCGGCGTCACGCGCACGCCTCCCGCGAGCTCGACCGTGCGGTCCGGCGAGAGCGTGCGCAGGTCGATGTAGTGGTTCTCCACCAGCATGCTCCACGGCCCGTTGGCGCGCAGGAAGTCGCCCATGCGCGCGGTCGCGTAGACCGGGACGCGCGTCGACGCCATCGCTTCTTTGCCGAGATACATGAGACCCGTGTAGTGACCGACGTGCGCGTGGGTGAGAAAGATGCCGTCGGGCGCGCGTCCGCCCGTGAGCGCGTGGAGCTGGGCGGGGAAGTCGGGCGTGGCGTCGAACATATACGCGACGCCGAGCGCGCGATTGACCAGGCCGACGCAACTCACCTTCTCCGCGCGCCGCGTTCCCGCGAACGCTTCGGCGCACGGCGACTTCGAACAGCCCGGGTGCGGCATGCCGCCGTCCTGGGCGATACCAAGGACGAGGAGCTGCCACCCGCTGTTCGCCGTCGTTTGCTGCGGTGACGTCGGCGATGCGGCCATCAAGGCGGCAACGACAAACAGGATCGGGATGCGCACGGCGGGATGATAGCCGCGTTGACGCCGTCGAGTCGAAGGAATACACTCGGGCGCAGCCGCAATAGGAGCACATCCCATGAAATCCGCGGTCGAAATCTCCCGCGACGTTCCCCTGACCCACATGCGCGTCTTCATGGCGCAGCTGGGTTTGACCGACGACGACTTCGATTTTTACGGCAAGTTCACCGGCAAGATCCGCCTCGAGTGGCTGGAGAAGCAGAAGGATCGCCCCGACGGCCGTCTCATTTTGGTGACCGCGATGACGCCGACCAGCCGCGGCGAGGGAAAGACGCTCACGACGGTCGGCATCGGGCAGGCGATCGGGAAGCTGGGTAAGAAAGGCATCATCGCGCTGCGCGAGCCGTCCCTCGGCCCCGTCTTCGGAATAAAAGGCGGCGCCACCGGCGGCGGTTACGCGCAGGTCATTCCGATGGAGGACATCAACCTCCACTTCAACGGCGACATCCACGCCATCACCACCGCGCACAATCTGCTCGCCGCATTGCTCGACAACCACATCTACCAAGGCAACACGCGTCGCGTCGACATCACGCGCGTGTTGTGGCCGCGCGCGCTCGACATGAACGACCGCGCGCTGCGCCACGTCGTGGTGGGTTTGGGCGGACACGCGCACGGCATTCCGCGCGAGTCCGGCTTCATCATTACGGCGGCCTCCGAGATCATGGCCATCCTCGCGCTCGCGACCGGGCGCGAAGATTTGAAGAAGCGCCTGGGCGACATCGTGATCGGCTTCGACGAAGACGGCGCGGCGGTGACGGCGCGCGACATCGGCGCCGAGCGCGCGATGGCGGTAGTGCTGAAGGACGCCATCCAGCCCAACCTCGTGCAGACCATCGAGCACACGCCGGCGCTGGTGCACGCGGGGCCGTTCGCGAACATCGCGCACGGGACCAGCAGCGTGGTGGCGGCGCGCATCGGGTTGAAGCTCGCCGACTACGTCGTCACCGAGTGCGGCTTCGCCTCCGACTTGGGCGGCGAGAAGTTCTTCGACATCGTGTGCCGCCAATCGGGTCTGTACCCGAACGCGGTCGTGATCGTGGCCACGACGCGCGCGATCAAGCGCCAGGGCGGCGTCGCGGAGAAGCCGCCGGAGTTGCTCGAGCAGGAAAACATGCCGGCGTTCGAAGCGGGCCTCGCCAACCTCGCGGTCCACGTGCGCAGCATGAAGAAGTTCGGCGTGCCGGTGGTGGTCGCACTCAACCGCTATCCGTTTGACCGCGAGGGCGAGATCGCGTCGCTGCGGCGCTTCTGCGCGAGCCACGAAGTCGCCTTCGCGCCCCACGACGCCTTCGCGAGAGGGGGCGACGGCGCCACCGAGCTGGCCGAGATCGCGATGTCGCTCGCCGACGGCAACCCGAATCCGCCGCGCAAGTTCCTCTACGACCTCGACGCGTCGCCGGTCGACAAGATCAAGCGCGTCGCCACCGAGGTGTACGGCGCGTCCGACGTCTACGTCGAGCGCGAGGCGCGCGCCAAGTTGGAGCGCTTCGTCAAGCTGGGCTACGGCCAGCTGCCGGTGTGCATCGCGAAGACGCAGTCGTCGCTGTCCGACAACCCCAAGCTCCTCGGCGCGCCCAAGGATTTCACCATCACGGTGAGCGACGTGCGCTTGTCCGCGGGCGCGGGATTCATCGTGCTCGCGTGCGGCGACATCATGCTGATGCCCGGCCTCCCCGAAGTCCCCGCCGCCGCCAAGATGGACATCGACGCGAGCGGCAACATCTCCGGACTCTTCTAGCTCGCAAAAAAAGAACGCCCGGGTGAGACGATCACCCGGGCGTTCTCATGCCGCGACCGTGCGCCGCAGACTTACGTGTCGGAATCGTCGTCCTTGTCGTGGTGGTCGTCGTAGTTCCAGTCGTCGTGGTTCTTCGACTCGGCTCTCCAGCGCTTCACCATGGCCTTGAACCGCGCGTCGTCGTGCAAGGCATCGAGGTCGTCGTCCCAACGCGCGCGGGACATGTCCATGCCCGCCTTCTCCGCCTTCTCGAGCCACGCGATGCTGCCGTCGATGTTGCCGGTGAGCGCGGTCGAGCAAGCGAGGTTGTACATGGTGGTCGACGGCTTGTAGCCCAAGTCGAGCGCCTTCTGGAACGACGGTGTCGCGCTCTTCGCGTCTTCCGACATGATCTGCGCGTAGCCGAGGTTGAACCACGCGCGCCCGACCTTCGGATACTTTTCGGTCATGTCTTGGAAGTGCGGGACTGCCTTGCGCCAGTGCTTGCCGTCGTTACCGCTCCACGACCACTTGCCGCCGGCGTTCTTCCACCACGATGAATCGTTGAGTTCGAGATCGTGCGCCATGGCGACCAACTGGTCGAAGCGCGCGTCGTCGTGCAGCGCGACGAGGTCGGGATCCTCCGCCATGTGGTCGCCGTCGACGGAGCCGCTCGTGATCGACTGCTCCAACAGCGCCAGCGCTTCCTTCTCCTTGCCGCCGAGCGACCGCGCGCAGGCCTGGTTGTAAAGCGCGTCTTCGTCCTTGCTGACCTTGAACTCGTTGGCGAACGCCGTCGACGCGCCTTCGTAGTCGCCGGAGCGCAACAGCTCCATGCCGACGTCGTTCCACGCGCCGTCGCCGACGTCCTGGCGCGCCGAGAGGCGCTGGAAGTGGCGCTGGGCCTTGCCGCGCGACGCCTGCGCGGTGTCGGAATTCATGACCTCGTCGAGCAGCGTCTTGAAGCGGGGGTCGTCGCGCAGCGAATTCAAGTCTTCGTCGCTCGCGTAGTAGTCGGGGTCGTCGAAGCCTTCCTCGAACGCGCTGCGCAGCACGTCGATGGCCTTGCCCTTCTGGTCCGCGAGCGCGTACGAGCAGCCCGCGTTGTAGAGCGCGGTCTCGCGACGGTAGTCGAGCGCGGCGGCCTTCTCGTACGCTTCGCCCGCGCGCTGGTAGCGGTGGTTGTGGTAGAGGTCGCTCGCGCGCCCGTACCATTCCCCGCCCGAGCGGCCCTGCTCGTCGTTGCCGGCGAGCGAGTAGACGGGCGCCGGCGTTCCCGCCGGGGCTTCGACGTAGTACTGCTTCGGCGCCACGGTCTCGCTGACGCGCGTCTCGGTGCGCGTGTCGATCTTGGTCGACTTGTGTTCGACCACCGCGGCGGGCGCGGGCGACACCCGCGCCGACTCGACGCGCGTCGGCTGCACCGCCGCGATGGTAACGAACATCACCAGGGCCGCGGCGGCGGCGGCGGCGAACGAACGCCGCGACCGCGTCGAGCGCGCGACGCGCGTCGCCAGAATCGAGACGACGCGGTTCTCGAGCGACGAGCGCGTGGCGAGCGTCAGCGCCGAAACCGCCAGCGCCTCGCGCGACGTCGCGGAGCGCGCGATGGCGACCAAGTGCTCGGCGTAGTCGGAGCCGCGCACGCCGCTCTCGATCACGATATCGTCGCAGGCGCGCTCGGCTTCGCTGCGCACGTGGCGCACGAGCACCCACGCCAGCGGGTGGAACCAGAACAGCGACGTGACGGAACGGGCGACGAACATCCACGCGATATCGCCGCGGCGCACGTGCGCGAGCTCGTGCAACAGGACGACGCGCAGGCGTTCGCGCGACCAGGCGGTCGCGGACGCGGGGATCACGACGCGGGGGCGGAGCGCACCCACGACCATCGGAATCGCCACGTCACGCGACACGCCGACGTCCACCGTGCGATGAATTCCCAGCACGCGACGCGCGCGTTCGATTTCTTCCGTCCACGAGTCGTCGTCGACCGCGATCGCGCGCCGCGACAGGCGGCGCGCGCCGATCACGCCGATCGCGACCCACGACAATAGCGCGGCCGCGACCGTGAGCCACGTCATGACCACGACGGCGCGCCAGTCGATCGCGTCGACCAGCGCGAACGCGGTCGTGCGCACCACGCCGCCGAAGGTCGCGCGCGGCTCGCGCGGGCGCACGGGTTCGGCGGGGCGGACACTCGCCGTGGTCACCGGGACGACGGGAGCGGCCGGCGCGACGGCGTCGGCCGCGGGGGCGTCGATGGCGAACGGCGTCGGGTGCGTGGCGGGCGTGACTTCGCTCGGGGCGGCGGGGAGCACGGGCACCGACAGCGTCGGCAGCAGCGCGGACGCGAGCGGCAACACCGCGATCGCGACCAGTCCTGCCACCGCCACGGCGTGGCGCAGCGCGGGCTGCGCGCGGCGCGCGAGCGCGAGGTACGCGCACGCGACTGCGGCGACGAGGGTCGCGCGCGAAAACCACCACGCGAACGATTCGGTCGTGATCGAGTCCATCAGAGACGAAAGGATGGCGGCCATGGTCATCGTCCTTCCTTGCGCGCGCGCTCGATGAGCGCGGCCATGCGGTCGAGATCGTCGGTGGTCAGTTCGGTGCCGGGTGTTTCGAGGAGCGCCACTACGGCGCCCGCCGCCGAACCGTCGAAGAACGTGTTCAGCAAGTGTTCGACGGCGCTACGGCGCGCTTTGTTTACATTGAGGGTGGGTTGGTAGACGTATCGCTTGCCGTCGTGTTCGTGGGTGACGAGCCCTTTTTGCTCGAGGACGCGCAGGGTCGCGCGAACCGCCGAGTAGCTGGGTGGGGAGGGAATCCGTCGGTGGACCTCGCCCGCGTTGGCACTGCCCGCGCTGTACAGGACATCCATGATCTCCCGTTCGCGGCGACTCAAAGTGGATAGTCGTTTCATAATAGCCTCACCTACGAAGATGTTTTTCGCCGGGTTGCCCCCGGCTGCTAGATTTTCAGCAAGTGCTAGAAAACTAGCAGAAGATACGGGGGACGTCAACCGGGAGTTTCAGCGACCGCCGAGGTCACCGCGAAATAGTAGCCTTGCAACTCATATACATTTGTGTGGACGACGCCTTGGGGCGGTCCTAGAATTCCTCGGTCCGCTCCACGCGGGCGATCGCCTCGACCGTCCATCCTGATCCCCCGGTCGACGCGTCCCGAACACATTCGCGCGGCCGATCCTGCTGCGGCCGTCGGGGGGAGGAAATCCGCAACCTGCATCCAACCGAAGGGACTTCGCGTCCCCGTCGTTTTTCTCTTGTAGCAGCCCCGAAACGAGTCGTCGCCCGGCAGCCGCGTCTCGGAGCAAGTGAATCGAACGGTCAACCGGTTAGGAGAGAGAAGATGAATCGCAAGACATTGCGTGTGTGCGTGTCTTTACTTTCAATGTTTGTTTTGCTGTTGGCGGGAGCGGCGATGTCCGCCCCGTTCTCACCGGTCCAGAAGGGCTTCGTCCCCCAGGGCGACGACGTCCTGCCCTACGCCCCCGATCGCATCATCGTGAAATTCAAGGACGACAGCATGCAGCGGTCGACCTTGAAGGTCGCGCGCCAAGTGGGCGCCATCGCCCCCACTGCTCGCACGGGCCTCGCTACGGTCGACGAGATCAATCGCAAGGCGGGGGTCGTCAGCATTGCGCGTGCGTTCGTCGAGCCGGCCAACGCCGCCATGGCGGCGACGATGGGTCTCGAGCGCGCGTTCATGATGTACGTTCCCGAGGGTACAGACATCGAGTCGCTCGTGAAGGAATACGCGGCGGATCCGAACGTCGAATACGCGACGCCGGACTATCGCGCGTTCCCGGCGGCGGTGCCGACCGATCCCGCGTACCCGCAGCACTGGGGTCACAACAATACCGCGCAGCTGCCCGGACTCGACTGGGGCGGCACGTATGACCACACGTTGTCGACCACCGTCGGCACGCCGGGCTTCGACGCCAACGCGCAGTTGGGTTGGGACGGAACCGCGGGCTTCGGTAGCTCGACCGTGATCATCGCCATCATCGACACCGGCGTGAACTTGAGCCACCCCGATCTCACCCTGGTGACGGGTTGGGACTACGGCGACAACGACAGCAACCCCGAGGACAACTCGGCGGCGGCCGGACACGGCACTTGCTGCGCGGGTGTCGCGGCGGCCAAGGTCAACAACGGGCTCGGCGCGTGCGGCGCCGCTCCCGGATGCCGCGTGATGCCGATGAAGGTCGCGAACAGCGCGGGGTCGATGTTCTTCTCCGCGATCGTGAACGCGATCATCTATGCGGCCGACCACGGCGCCAATGTCATCAGCATGAGCTTGGGCGCGGCCATCACCAGCGACCCGTCGACGGATTCCGCCATCACCTACGCGACCAACGCGGGCGTGACGATTCTCGCGGCCACCGGCAACGAGAACAAGTCGACCATCAGCTATCCCGCCATCAACGCCAACGTGATCGGTGTGGGCGCGGCGTCGCCGTGCGGCGATCGCAAGCGCAGCAGCAATCTCGCGTCGGAGTTGAATCCGGGCGTGAGCGCGGATCCTAACGGCTACACCTGCGACGGCGAACGCTGGTGGGGTTCGAACTACGGCACCACCACCGCCAACGGGGCCGGTGCCGTCGACATCATCGCGCCGACCATCCTGTACACGACCGACATCCAGGGCGCGGCCGGCTATCGCAGCGGCGACTACGAGCCGTACTTCAACGGCACGTCGTGCGCGACGCCGTACGCGGCGGGCGTGTGCGCGCTCATCAAGTCGAAGAATCCGACGTGGACGCCGGCGCAAATCAAGTCGCAGCTCACCAGCACCGCGCAGGACATCGTGAACGTGGAGTCGGTCGCGGGCTGGGATCGCTACAGCGGCTTCGGCATGGTCGACATCAACGCCGCGGTGGGCGGCGGCGGCGGTTGCTCGCCGACGGTGACCGCGAACTTCTCGGGCACGCCGACGTCCGGCGCCGCACCGCTCACGGTCAACTTCACCGACTTGTCGACGGGCAGCCCGACCAGCTGGAGCTGGAACTTCGGCGACGGCGGCACGTCGACGGCGCAGAATCCCAGCCACGCGTACACCACGGCCGGGACTTACAACGTGACGCTGACCGCGACCAACGCGTGCGGCAGCGACCCCGAAGTGAAGAACGGCTACGTCACCGTAACCGGTGGCGGCGTGACGTGGACCACGATCACGTCGGATAACTTCGAGACCAACTTCGGCAGCTACACCGACGGCGGCGCGGACTGCTCGCGCTACACCGGCGGCACCTTCTCGTACCAGGGCGTGGCGTCGATCGACATCCAGGACAACAGTGGGACGCCGTCGTCGTTCTACACCACCACGACGCGCAACGTGTCGACGTACCAGACGCAGCAGATCACGTTCTTCTTCCGTGCCCAGAGCATGGAGACGGGCGAGGACTTCTTCGTCGAGTACTACAACGGCAGCGTGTGGCAGATCGTGGCCACCTACGTGTCGGGCACGAGCTTCGCGAACGGCTCGTTCTACACGTCGACCGTCACGCTGAACAACGGCACCTACGTGTTCCCGACCGGGGCGCGCATTCGCTTCCGCTGCGACGCGAGCGCCAACGACGACGACGTCTACGTCGACATGGTCACGTGGCGCGCGACCACGACGCCGAACGCGTCGAGCGAAGCCATGTCGGTCACGCTGGTGAAGCCGGGCGATACGCCGACCATCCAGCCGGCGTCGCAGCCGTCGTTCGAGACCGCGCTCGACCAGAACTACCCCAACCCGTTCAACCCGCGCACGACCATCGCCTTCACGCTGGCGTCGGAGAGCGACGTGCAGCTGGAAGTGTTCGACGCGGCGGGTCGCTGGGTGGCGACGCTCTTCGACGGGTCGAAGGGAGCCGGCCGGCACACGGTCGACTTCGACGCGTCGCGCTTGAGCTCGGGGGTTTACTTCTATCGGCTGCGCGCGGGCGACTTCGTCCAGCAGAAGAAGATGGTGCTCCTGAAGTAATTCCTCGCAGTGCCTGACTCAAAAGGCACGGAGCCCGGTTCTCGAGTCCGTTTCACTCGGGGGCCGGGCTCCGTTTTTCGCGCGGCTAATCGACGCGAAGAATCTGGCCGTAGCGTCCGACCACGTACGTGACTCCGTCCGCGCCGGTATGCGCATCCTGCACGAGGTTCGTCGGCGGGAATGAAAGCGCCGCCGGTATGCCCGAGACGAATTGGACCAAGCTTCCGGCTTGCGCCGCCAGGATGTTGCCGTCGCGTCCAGCCATTGCGTATAAGTCGGCCGTGTAGTTGATCCAGCGCAGGTCGAGCTCGCTCCCGTCCCAGTGCATGATGGAGTAGTTGTCGCTCATCCAAATATCGTCGGCGGCTAGGCCGAACATGTGTTGGAGTTGAGCGCCGCTGCTCGCGGCTTTGAGCGGGATCGGGGTCCAGGTCGACCCGTCGTAGTGAGCCAGGAGGTCCCCGCCCACGAAGACGTCGCCGCTCGGCGCCACGTAGATCACCTCGTATTCCATGCCGCTGGGTCCCGGGAGCTCGCTCGACCGGTCGGTCCACACGCTCCCGTCCCATTGCCACAATTCGTGATGCGCGATCGTCCACACATTGTTGGGGCCGTTTCCGGAAACGTCGTTCAACAGCATCGTACCTGAACCGATGGTGGCCAGCGACCACGCGCTGCCGTCGTAGTGCATGACCGTGCCGTCGTTGCCGACCGCGTACACGTTGGAAGGCCCGGATGCCCACGCGCCGTACAAATACTCCGTCGTGAGTCCGTGCGTCACCGTCGACCAGCCCGTCGCGTCGCGATGCAGGATGGTGCCCTTGGCGCCGAAGGCGTACGCGTTGTCTTCGTCGAATGTCCACACCGCATACAGATCCTCGCCGCTTGCGGTCTGGGACGCTGCCGGCGCCCACGAGGTGCCGTCGAACTCCGTGAGGTTGGGCGTGCTGCCGAGATAGTAACCGCCTGCGACCACCGTCGTTCCCGCCATGCACGCGGTCAGGATGTCATAGCTCGTGGTGAAAAACGGATCGGACTTGTCGGTCCACGCGGTCCCATCCCAGTAGTAGATCATGGCGTCGCGGCCCAGCGCGTAAACGCGGTTGGGACCCGTGCCAGCGACAGCGTTGAAATTGTCGATGGCGGATGCTCCCGGCACCGTGAACGCCGACCACGAGGTGCCGTCGAAATGCACCAAGCGTCCGCCATCCGCGCCCAAGAACACTTCGGTGCCGGTTACGAATATGGAATAGAACGAGTGCGTCCCCAGATCCGTGAGCGTCCACGCGGTGCCGTCCCAGTGCAGGACGTTCCCGCCCGTGCAACCCACCCACACGTTGTCGGACGCCGTTCCATCGATGCAGTAGAACACACCCGAGACGGGAAGCGTCGGGTAGTTGTAGGTGGCAGCGGTCGTGCCGTCCCAATGGACGATCGTGTTGCGGCCCACAAACCAGACGTCGTCGCGCGCGGATCCCCACACATCGTTGAAGTCGTCCGCGACACCGACGTGCAATTCCGAAAACGCGGTCCCGTTCCAATACAGCGCGCACCCTCCGGTGCCGGCGACGTAGAAGTCGTCGATCGACGTGCCCCACACCGCGGATAGGTTGGCCGACTGGCCGGTGTCGAGCAGGCGCCAGGTGTTGTTCTGCACCGTGGCCACGAAGCCGAAGTCCGAGCACACCGCGCCGGTGCCGCCTCCCATGCAGCGAAGGTCTCGAACCGGCACGGGGGGAAGCCCGTTTTCGCTGCTGACGCGAGGACGCGCGACGCTCGGGTTGCTGTTCGTGTTGTTGGTGACCGGGCTCGTCGTGTCGTCGGAGCAGCCAGCCAGTATCGCGGTGACGACGAGAATCGCAAGTCGATCGAAGATGTTGGTTTTCATGACGCCTCCTGGGACGCGGCTCGCAGGGGCCGGTCCGTCAGGCGTCATGGCGACGAACGTCGCCCGGAGTGGACATGAAAAAGACCGCTACTGGATCGAAAGCCCGGCCGCGCGCATCGCGTTTTCGATCACCGATCGCTGCAGGGGATAGTACTGGCCGAAGCCGCGCAGCTCGTCGTGGTGCTCGCGCAGAATGGCCCGTCCGTCGTCGATGCGCTGCATCGACACCAAGGACGCGCCGTGCAGGCAATGCGCGAGCGCCAGCCGCCCGCTTCCTTCCTTCAGGCGTTTGCTCCAGATTTCGACGGCGCGGCGCGTGACGGGCTCCGCGTCGGCGCCGTTGCCTTGGTCGATGAGGAGCGTTCCCAGGAACATGCGACTGTCGCCGCAGTACGCGTCTTCCTTGTTCGTCGAAAGGCTGTCGATCTCGGCGACGTAGCGCTCGACCGCGGCGACGACACCGTCGCGCCGGCCCGCCGCGTAGGCGACGAACGCGGCCTGCATCTCGACGAAGATCAGTCCGGTGCCGCGCGGGCGTCCGTTGTGCGAGTACACGTACACGGCCTTGTCGAGGTAGGGAACGCCTTCGGCCGGGCGCCCCTGGAGCGCCATCACGACGCCGATGTTCCGGCTCGTGCTCGCGACCGCGACCGGCGCGCCGCCCGGGATTCGCTCCCAGATCTGCAGCGCTTCGAGGTAGGACGCCAGCGCGTCTGCGTACTCGCACTGGTCGACTTGCGTGACCGCGAGCGCTTCCAGAGTTCCGCCCACTTCCGGCGAGTCGTTGCCGAGGATGCGGCGCTTGGCGGCGAGGATGTCGCGCTCCATCTTCTCCGCCGTCGCGAGGTCGCCGAGCGAGGAGTACGTCGCCGCGACGTTGTGAGTCACGGTGAGGACGTTGGGGTGGTCGGCGGGCAGCGCTTTCTTCACGAAGACGAGCGACTGCTGAAAATACTCGAGCGCTTTTTCGGCGTCGCCTTGCGACGAGTACAGCATTCCCAACGCGTTGTAATCCGCCGCGAACGCGATGTCGTTGTTCGACGGAGCCCGGCGGCTGATCTCCAGACCGGCCTCGAGCAGCGCGCGCGCTTCGTCCGGTTTCGTGCTCAAGAGTGTCCCGGCCAAGTCGCGCATGGCCGCGCCCACGTCGGGATGCGTGTCGCCGAGCAGCGCGCGGTGGCGCTCGAGCGATGCGCGCAGCAACGGCTCCGCCGCTTCGCTGCCTTCCTTGAGATACGTCGCCTGCGCAACCAAGTGGAGCGCGCGCGCAGCATCGACCTTGCGCTCGGGGTCGAGCTCGTAGATCGAGTCCGCGCGTGCGAAGAAGGTGAGCGCCTTGGGAAGATTACCGCGCGACTGCTGGATGGCGCCCAGGACCTCCCACATGCGCGCCTGCACCTCGGGCTGGTCCTTCATCTCCGCGACCGTCTTCTCGCTCTGCGCGACGAAATCGCTGACGCGCAGCGTGTCGCCGCCCGGCACCACGAACGGATTCGATTGCTCGAACAGCCCCGTCAGTACGCCCACGACCTTCTCCGCCTTGTTGCGCTCCGCGACCGCGCGGTCGCGCTCGACGGCGACGCGCCGCGACTGCTGCACGGTGACGACGACGAACGCGACCACCAGCACGGCGAACGCGGCCGCGGCGACGACGGCCCAGCGGTTGCGCGCCGCGAACTTGCGCGCGCGATAGCGGAACGTGTCGTGCTCGGCGCGCACCGGCATCCCGGCGAGATAGCGCGCGACGTCGGCGTCGAGCTCCTGCGCGGATTGGTAGCGCCGCGCAGGCTCTTTGCGCAGCGCCATCAGCACGATCTTGTCGAGGTCGCCGCGCAACGCGCGCGCGTCTCGCTGCGCCACCGAGCTCGGCGGGGCGGGCTCGACCTCGCAAATGACGCGCTCGATGTCGCGCGAAGAGCTCGACGGCACCTTGAGCGGTCGCTCGCCGGTGAGGAGTTGGTACAGAAGCACGCCCAGCGCGTACACGTCGGTGGCGGTGGTGACGGGCTCGCCGCGCACTTGCTCGGGAGCGGCGTGCTCCGGCGTCATGACGCGTTCCATCGTGTGCGTGGTTCCGGCGCCGGGGGACGCTTCGAGCAGTTTCGCGATGCCGAAGTCGAGCAGCTTCACGTCGCCGGAGGAGGTGACGAGGATGTTGGCCGGCTTCAAGTCGCGGTGGACGACGAGCTGGACGTGCGCCGCTTGCACCGCGGCGCACACGGATCGAAACAGCGCGAGCCGTCCGCGCAGCGAGAGCGCGTGCGCGTCGCAGTAATCGGTGATGGGCACTCCGTCGACGTACTGCATGACCAAGTACGGGCGGCCGTCGTCGGTGATGCCGCCGTCGAGGAGGGTCGCGATGTTGGGGTGCTCGAGGTGGGCCAGAATCTGTCGCTCGCGTCGAAACCGCTCCGACATCTCCGCCGCGCGCACGTTCGCGCGCATCATCTTGACGGCGACGTTGTGCTGGTACTGCGCGTCGTCGCGCGACGCCAGGTACACGTCGCCCATGCCGCCGTGTCCGACAATGCGCTCGATGCGGTACGGCCCGACGCGGGTGCCGATCACGGCGTCGACGGTCCCCGTGTCTTCCCAGCGCTCGGGACTCAAGCGACGCTCGCCTTCGTGGGCCGCCAGCATCGCCTCTACTTCTGCGCGCAGCGCGTCGTCGCCGGCGCATACGTCGGCGAGGAAGCGCGCGCGGTCCTCACCGCGTCGCTCCAAAGCGTCGAAGAAGATCTGTTCGATGCGTTCCCAGTTGGTATTGGGCATCGTGGTCAATGGCGACGAAACGCGCCGAAAACAGACATCACAGGTCCAATTCGCGCGCGACTTCCTTGCGCAGCCACGCGCGAGCGGCAATCCAGTCGCGCTGCACCGTCTTGGCCGAGACGCCGAGCAGCGACGCGGTGTCCTCCAACGACAAGCCGGCATAGAAGCGCTGCTGCACCACTTCGGCGCCGCGCGGGTTGATTTCGGCCAGGCGCGTGAGGGCGGCGTCGAGCGCCAGAACTTCATCGGCCTCGGAGTCGGAAAGGACGAGGTGCTCGACGTCTTCGAGCGGGATGTTGGCGTCGCCGCCGCCGCGCTTCGCGCGCCGGCGCGTGCGCGCGTAGTCGACGAGGACGCGGCGCATGGTGGTGGCGGCGACGGCCAGGAAGCGCGTGCGATCGGGTGCCGCGATGCGGTGCTGGCGCGCGAGCTTCAAGTAGACCTCGTTGACGACCGCGGTCGCGCTCAAGGTGTGGCCCTTGCGCTCGTCGGCCAGCCGGTTGCGCGCCATCGCGCGCAGTTCGTCGTAGAGGAGGCCGACCACGCGATCGAGGGCCGCGGGGTCGCCGTCGGTCATTTGACGCAGCCACTGTGTGACGTCTTGGTCGGGAGACATGTCGAGTCGTCCGGTGTGGTCGGTCCCGGAAGGATAACACGGACCGAGGGGGCGGGGCGCCGGCCCCGAGTAGGCAGAGTCTAGCGCAGCGCGAGCTTCAGAACGGCGGGTTCGTTGAGCTGATCCATCGGTAGCAGCGACCCGTCCTTCTGCACGGCGCCGAATTGCGCGTTGGCGATGTAGAAGAACTCGTCGCCGACGATGACGCCCGTGGTGGGGACGTCGAAGAGCGGGTGGTCGGCTTCGAGAATCTCGGTCGCGACGACGCGCGTGTTGCTCTCGTCGAGGCGGTGGCGTCGCACGCTGGTCATGTGCACCGCGATCAAGTTGCCGCGATAGTAGTAGAGCCCGTCAACGTTCGCGAGCGGGTCGTCGGGCGCGGCCGCCAGCTTGCGCGACGCCCCCGTCGCGCGGTCGACCACGTAGATGCCGTCGGCGCCCGCGACGAACAGCGTCGCTTCGTTGGGCGTCATCGTGATGCCGTTGGGATCCTTCAAGCCCGCGGGACGCGCGAGGACTTCCAGCTCCTTGGTCTTGTCGGAGATCTTGTAGATGGCGGCGTCGTCGAACATATGCGTGACGTACGCGTCGTTGCCGCGCGTCAGCACGAGGTCGTTGAACGCGTGCACTTCGCCCGTCTTCTCGATGGTCCACTTGCGAATGAGCTTGCCGGTGTCGAGGTTGAACTCGAACACGCCGGCCGCGCGCGTGTCGCCGGGCTTGAAGCCCTCCAAGTTTTCGCCGTCGAAGCTGCACGCCCACAGCACGCGCCGCGTCGCGTGGATCTTGATCCCGATCACTTGCCACAGTCCGTCTTGGCGCGGCGCGACGAAATCCCGCTCGTTGCCCTCGGCGTCGACGCGCACGATCTTGCCCTTGCGCGTGCTGCCGACGTAGAACGAGCGGTCCTTGGGATCGTAGGCGATGCTCTCGGGGAGGAGGTCCTTTTCGTCGAGATAGAAAGCGACGGTGCTGCGCCCCAGGTTCACCGTCTCCGGCGCGGTGACGGAGTCGCGGAGCTGGACCGGCTCCTGCGCGCGCGCGGACGCGGCGATGGTGGCGAGCACGGCTAGCGCCGGCAGCGAAGCGTTGATCGATTTCATGGGCCGAAGAATAGCATTTTCTCCGCGCCTGCGTCGCCGCCGCTACCGGCGTCCCATCACCATCTCGGCCAGGCGTCGTCCCACCATCGACACTTCGTCGCCTTGGCGTGCGTGCGCGTTCGAGCACATGATGAAGATGTCGCCCGGGCCTTCGTTGTAGAGCGTGAAGAAACCGCGGTCGTCGCCGCCCGCGAGCAGGCCGCCTTGCCAGTACTTCTTCGCCGCCGCCGCTCCCAGCGTCTGGTTGGTGCGGATCGACTGGTTCCAACGATAGAGATCCATCGGCGTCGACTGCATGCCGCCGCTCCCCATCACCAGCCACGACGTCCTTCCCCAATACTTCGGGATGTTGAGCTTGCCGACCGGACGGCCTTCGTAGCCCACCGCGAATTCGTCGTCGGAGAAGCGCTCCGCGCTCTCGTGATTGCCCGTGCGCGTCATGCCGGCGGGGCCGAAGAAGTTCTTCTGGAGATACGACTCGTACGATTCTCTCGACACTATCTCGACGATGGCGGCGAGCAGCACCCACGCCGAATGCGAGTGCGCCTCGCCTTGTCCCGGCGGGAACAGGAGCGACGCGCCCAGGATGCGTTTCACCGCGGTGTCGCGGTCGATCCACGAGAGATCCTTGTCCGCGTCGCCATCGACGTGATGGAAGTCGGGGAGTCCCGACTTGCGCTCCATCAGGTGCTCGATCGTCATCGCTTGTTTGTCGGCGGGGACGTCGGCGAGATACTTCGTGATGGGGTCGCTGGTCTTGAGCTTGCCTTGCTCTTCGAGCTTCAGAATCGCGCCGCGCGTGAAGTCGATCGGCACCGACCCGATCGCGAAGATAGTCTCGGTGCCGTTGGAAAGGTTGCGCTCGCGGTTCGCGAGACCGTAGCCCTTGTGCAGCACGACCTTCCCGTCGCGCGCGACCAACACCGTGCCCGCGAAACCGTGCGCGACTTCTTCGGTGAGACGCGCGTCGAGGTTGTCCCACGTGATGGGCGCGACCTCGGGGCCCTGCGGGCGCGCGTCCGCTTTCTGCAGGTCGAGTGCCACGATCTGATACGGCGGCGCGGAGTCGACGCGCATCATGACCTGCGCCTCGCCGCTTTCCAGCATGAAGTGCATGAGCACGCCGTCGTCGCCGACCGGGTCGACCATGACGCCGCCGAATCCCCGGCACGCCTTGCGCAACGCTTCCAAGTGCTCGATCAGCGCGTGCTGCGATTCGAACGACGAACGGTACGACGGCGCGAGGTGCGTCTCGATGAACTGGCGCAACGAGGCGTCGCCCATGCTTTCCATCAGTGCTTCCACCGCGCGCCCGCGCAGCTGGCGCGGCCGCGGCGTGTCTTGCGTGGACGCCTCCTGCGCGGGGGCGAGCGTCGACGTCATTGATATAAGGAGTACGGCGAGCAGGAGTTTCGACACAGGGGTTCCTCCGGGTTGGGGTCGGGAGGATGTACGCCGCCGGGGCAAAAAAGTGTCAGGGTTGTTCGCGCGCGGGCCGGCTGCTACCCTCGCTGCATGGAAAAAGTCAACCTGTCCGAAAAGCTCGGGCGCATCTCCGAATCGTGGAGCCCCAAGATCGTGGGCGAACTCAACGGCCAGCTCGTCAAGCTCGTCAAGTTCCAGGGCGAATTCGTCTGGCACCACCACGACCACGAAGACGAAATGTTTCTCGTCGTGCGCGGTTCCTTCGACATGCACTTGCGCGACAAAGTGGTGCGCATCGGCGAAGGCGAGTTCTTCATCGTCCCGCGCGGCGTCGAGCACAAGCCCGTCGCGCCCGAAGAAGCCCACGTGCTCTTGTTCGAACCCGCCTCGACGCTGAACACGGGCAACGTCCGCAACGAACGCACGCGAGAGA
>CAZLLI010000027.1:0-33825 GCA_964560355.1 uncultured bacterium
GTGTCGGAGCCAAATGGCGGAGGCGTTCGCGCGCATGCACGGCGGCGTCGACGCGTACAGCGCGGGCTCGCGTCCGTCGGGTGCAGTGAACGCGCGCGCGATCGCGTCGATGCGCGAAGTCGGCTACGACCTCTCCACGCACCGCTCGCAGGGCCTCGACGAAATCCCGCCCGGTCCCTACGACGCGGTGGTGACGATGGGGTGCGGCGACGCGTGTCCGTGGGTGCCGGCGGCGCGCCGCGAAGACTGGAATATCCCCGACCCGAAGGACATGGATGCGGACGAATTCCGGAAGGTGCGCAACGAGATTGCGCGCAAGGTGAGCGAGCTCTTGCGCGACGTCAGCGAATGACGACCAGGCGCTGCGTCTGCACCTGACCGATCGACGTGACCCGCAGGAAGTACACGCCCGACCCGAGCGACGCACTCGTGAGCGTGTGCGACGACCACCCGCTCGGCACGTCGGACAAGGTCTGCGCGAACACGCGCCGCCCGGTGACGTCGAAGAGGTCGAGCGAAACGTCGGCTGCGCGCGGCAACCCGATGCGAATCTCGGTCTGCTCGTTGAACGGATTGGGCACGTTGCCGAGCAACGAGAGCGCGGTCGGGATCCCCGAGTAACCTTCTTGATAGAACGTGGCGTCTTGCGTGATGGGACCGTTCATCGTCACGGAGGCCGCTGCGTTGCTCCCGCTGTAAGAACCACTCCCCGATCCACTCCAACCTTGGAAGGTGTAGTTCGAGTCGGGTGACGCGTCGATGTCCACCACCGTGCCAGCGGCGAACCACGCCGACGCCGGCGTCACCGACCCGCCCGTCGTTGCGCGCATGGTGAGGTAGTACTCGGTCGAAAAGCTCGCGGTGTACGTGGTCACGACGGTCGGGTTCACGGTGTGCGACATGGCACCGCCGTCGCTCCACGACGTGAACGTGTAGCGCGATCCCCCGCTCGTCTGCGGCGACGCCACCGCGATGGTGTGCGCGTCGCCCGGGAGCCACGCGAACGAACGCGGGCTCGTGTACCCGACGCCGTCGACGGTGATCGGACGCCCCGACGGAACCGTCGCGACGGTGATCAGCATCTTGGGATCGAAGCTCGCGGTCTGCGTGATAGGGCCGTTCATGGTGACGCTCGCGAGGCTGTCGGGCCCCGTGTACGAGCCGTTGCCGACGCCGGTCCAGCCCGCGAAATCGTATGCGACGTCGGGCGTCGCCGTGATCGCGACCACTTCGCCGGGCGTGCGCCAGCTCGTCGGCGGCGTCACTACGCCGCCCGCGCCGCCGTCGTCGGTCGTCAATTGATACTGCAGGTCGAAGGTCGCGGTGTAGGTCGTGTTCGCGGTCGGCGTCACCGTGTGACTGATGGCGCCGCCGTCGCTCCAGTCCGACCACGTGTAGCGGATGCCCGCGCCGCCGCTCTGCGGCGACGTGGTCGCGATGACGTGGGCGTCGTTCGGGAGCCACTCGAAGGTTTGCGTGCTGGTGTAGGTGACGCCGTCGACGGAGAACGTGCGCCCCGCGGGGACGGTGCGCACGGTGATCTCGATGGTCGGAATGCTCGCGAAGGCGACGTCGTTCAGCTCGACGCCGGCGGGAGTGGTCTGGATCCACGACGCGCCCGTGTTGTTGGTGCGCAAGACCACGCCGTTCATCCCCACCGCCCAGCCGTCGAAGGCGTCGATGAAGAACACCGCGTTGAGCTCGACCGTGGTGGGCCGCGTCTCGTTCCAGTCGACGCCGCCGTTCACGGTCTTGAGCACCGCACCCGCGCCGCCCACCGCGAAGCCGGTGTTGGCGTCGATGAAGCGCACCGAGTTGAGCGCGACGCTGGTCGGCTTCGACGTGATCCACGACGCGCCGCCGTCCACGGTGCGAATGACCACACCGGTCGAGCTCACCGCCCAGCCGCGCGACGCGTTCACGAAGTGCACCGCGCGCAGCGTCGACGTGGTCGGCGACGACGCGGTCCAGTTGGCGCCGCCGTTCACGGTCTTGAGCACGACGCCCGCGCCCACCGCCCAGCCCAGGTTGGCGTCGTCGAAATACACGCCGTAGAGCGCGACCGTGGTGGGCGAAGACGCCGTCCAGTTGACGCCACCGTCGATGGTGCGCAGCACCGCGCCCGCGTTGCCGACCGCCCAGCCGCGCGACGCGTCGACGAAGTACACGTCGTTGAGCGTTCGGCTGGTGGGCGTCGTGACCGTCCAGTCAGCGCCGCCGTTGGTGGTCTTCGCGACCGCGCCGTTCACGCCCACCGCGAACCCGAGATTGTCGTTCACGAAGTAGACGCCGTTCAGCGTCTGCACGGCGGGATTCGACGACGACCAGGAAACACCCGCGTCGATCGATTTCATGACCAGCCCGTTGGTGCCGACGGCCCACCCCGCGGCGGTCGCCGTGGTGGCGGCGAACACCGCGCAAAGTCCGGCCAGGCCCGCAATTACCTTTCGATGGATCAAACCGTTTACTCCCGCCCGATGGTGCGTCGTCGCGGCCGCTGCTCAACTATTGTCCGGTAAGAGGTCGCGCGTGGAGAGATGCAAACGACGTTCCACGCGGCACGGCGCGGCCGCTAGTAGTCGGTGAGTGTTTTGGGCTTGATGGCGACGCGGAGCGCGTTCACCACCGCGAGCACGTCGATCGTTTCTTGCGCGACGGCGCCGGCGACGGGCGGAAGGTATCCCGCGGCCGCGAACAGCATGCCGATCACACTCAACGCCATCCCGCCCACCGCGCTCTGCAGCGCGATCGTGCGCATGCGCTGGCCGATGTGCATCAGCTCGTCGACGCGCGAGAGCGAGCTGTCGAGGATCACGGCACCCGCCGCTTCGGCGGTGATGTCGCTCCCCTGCCCGAACGCGATGCCGACCGTCGCCGCGGTGAGGGCGGGCGCGTCGTTGATGCCGTCGCCCAAGAACACGGTGTTGGCGCGCGCGGTCTCCGCGCGCACGAGCGCGAGCTTTTGCTCCGGACTCTGGCTCGCGTGCACTTCTTGGATGCCGACCTTGTCGGCGAGGTAGCGCACTTCGCTCTCGCGGTCGCCCGAGATCAGCATCACGCGCTCGAAGTGGTGCTGGCGACCGAGGTGCGAGATGAAGGGCACGCCGTCGGCGCGCGGTTCGTCGCGAAAACGGAAGGTGGCCGCGTAGCGATCGTCGACCAGGATCACCGCCTCCATGCCGCCGACGTGCTCGGGCAAGAGATTCGCGTCGGCGGGACGATCGGCGACGAAGTGCTTGCGGCTCGTCACCCGCAAGCGACGCCCGTCGACCACGCCGCGCAACCCATGGCCCGGGCGTTCGCTCACTTCCTGCGCTTCGCGCAACGCGACGCGTGCCGCCTTGGCCGCTTGCACCACCGCCGCCGCGAGCGGGTGGCGCGAGTAGCGCTCGAGGCTCGCGACCAGCGTCAGCACGTGGTTGCGGTCGAACCCATCCGACACCACGATCTCGGTCAGCTTGGGTTCGCCGTACGTGAGCGTCCCCGTCTTGTCGAACATCGCCACGCGACACGTGCCGACCTTCTCCAAGATTGCGGGATCCTTGATGATGATGCCGCGGCGCGCCGCGAGCGAGATCGACCCGATCACGGCGACCGGAATCGCGATGAGGAGCGGGCACGGGGTCGCGACCACGATCACGCTCAAAAAGCGCATCGCGTCGCCGGTCGCGATCCACGCGAGGATGGCGATGCCGACCGCGAGCGGCGTGTACACCGCGCCGAGCTGGTCGCCCAGGCGCCGCAGCTTGGGACGGCGCTGCTCCGACTCGCGCATGACCTGCATGATCTTCGCGTAGCGCGAGTCGACCGCGCGCTTGTCGGCGCGAATGGTGAGCGCGGTCTCCGCGTTGATGGCGCCGGAGAGCACCATCGACCCGGCCACCTTCGACATCACGTAGGGCTCGCCGGTCAGGTACGACTCGTCCATCGAGCCGTGGCCTTCGATCACGGTGCCGTCGACCGGGGAGATTTCGTGCGGGAAGATCACCAGCACGTCGCCCACCGCGACGTCGTCGAGCGGGGTGTCGCGCAGGTCGCCGTCGCGCTTGACGTGCGCGACCGACGGCACACGCCGCGCGAGCGCGTTCAGCACCGACGACGCGTTGCGCACCGCGTAACTCTCGAGCGCTTCGCCGCCCGAGAGCATCAGCACCACCAGCGTTCCCGCGAGGTATTCGCCCAGGATCACCGAGGTGACGATGGAGATGCCGGCGAGCAGGTCGGAGCTGAACTCGCGGCGCACCAGATTGCGCAGCAATCCAAACACCAGCGGCGCGCCGCCCGCCGCGAGCGCGACGAGGAGCGGGAATTCGTGCACCGGTACGCCGCGCCACTCGCCGCCGACGCGGAGCGCGTAGCGCATCACGAGGTGCACGGCGATGGCGGCGATCGCCAGCACGGCGATCAGAGTCTCGAAGGAGAAACGCGAGGAAGTGGTGCGGCCGGACTTCGCGACGTCCGTCATCGACTACTCCTGCAGCTCGGCCGGGAGGGGATGCTCCGCGTTGGGCAGGTCGTTGGTGATCGACGCGATCCACCAACGTCCGTCCTTGCGCACCAACTCGATGCTGTCGACGCCGTGCGTGGGCTTCTTGTCCGAATCCACGATGGCCGCTTCGTAGTGCACGAACACGTTCGCGATGTCGCGAAACACACGCGGCTTCATGACCAGGATCTTTTCGTAGAAGCCGCGCTCCTTGACGCGCGCCTTCTCGTCCCACGCCACGAAGTCGTCGATCCATCCTTGCACGTCGAACACCTGCGACGCGTCCTTGGAGACGCGCAACACCACCACCGCCTGTGGAAGGAAGAGGTTGCGCACCTGGGACCAGTCGGTGTCGGGGCCGCCCTTGTCGACGCACACCATGCGATACAGTTCGCGCACGACGCCCTCCGGTGTCGTGAGCTCTACCGGAATGGGCGGGGGCGAATCGGCACGCGCGGCCGCGAGCGGCGTGGCCACCAGCGCCAGCGCCAGCGCGAGCTTCGCCGCGATCTTGCGAACCGTGGTGACATTGCGAAGTGTGGTCGGCATTCCAAGCGTCCTTTCGAGGTGGTTTCCCGTGATCTTCGTCTCGTTGAATTGTTTGCGGCGCAGCCAGTACAGCTCGCGTTCATGGAAATGGAAATCGCCTTCGTCGTCGCCCCCCAGGGCGATGACCTTCTTCTTCGACGCCGCCGCGGGCGCGTCGTCGAGAAATCCGACGTAGAGCACGTGCGCCTTGGCGATTTCAGAAGCCTTGAACGGCTGGTAGTCCACGATCGCCGCCATCTCGGCGGACGTGCGCAGGAACGTTTCGACCGCGTATCCTAGCTTGGACTGCAAGTGGGCCTCGATCTTTTTCTCCATGGCGGTAGCACTCTTCGACGACGAGTCGAAGAGCACGTTGCCGCTCGCGATCACCGTCTCGACGTTGTCGAATCCCAGCGCCTCGAACAGCTTTCGCAGCGCCTCCATCTTGACCACGTGGCCGCCCACGTTGATCGCGCGCAGGAATGCGGCGAAGCGAGCCATGTCAGCGCAGCGCGGTCGCGACGGCCGCGCGCCCGGCCCACACGGCGAGCAGTCCCAGCGCGATGCTGGCCACGATGTTGGCGATCGCCACGCCGGATGCCCCTTCGCGAAAACCGTTGAGGGTTTCGTTCGCGAACGCGGAAAAGGTCGTGAAACCTCCGACCACGCCGACCATGACAAAGAGACGAGCGTTCGGGGTCAACGTGGCGCGCGCCTCCACAAGTTGCGCGACGGCGCCGATGACCAAGCAACCGATCACGTTGACCACGAGCGTGCCCCACGGAAACAATGACATCGGAGCCAACGATTGCACGCGGCCGCCCAACCAGTAACGCAGCACCGCGCCCATGAAACCCCCCAATCCGATCACTAGATACCGCATCGATCGTCAGCGCACGTCGTACGCGCCGCTGTCCTTCCCTTGCAGGTATTTGTCGAACCAACCCACGATGTGCTGTAGACGCTCCACGCGGTGGCGCGGCTGGCCCGAGCGCGACAGCTCGTGCGTCTCGTCGGGAAAGCGCACCATCACCGTCGGCACCTTGAGGTACTTGAGCGCGCGAAACATCTGCTCGCCACCGTCGCTGGAGGGCGTGCGCAAGTCGGCCTCGCCCTCGATCAGCATGAGCGGCGTCTTGACGTTGGCGACGTGCGTGATGGGAGAGCGCGCGGCGAAGTCCTGCGCTTGTTCCCACGGCGCGCCGCGGAACCACACCGGCATCAAGAGCGAAAAGTCGCACGTGTACCAAAAGCCCGACCAATCCGCGATCGAGCGCTGCGACACCGCGGCCGCGAAGCGGTCGGTCCGCGTGATGGCCCAGTTGGTGAGCACGCCGCCCCCGCTCCCGCCGGTGATACCGATGCGCGCCGCATCGACGTAACCGCGCTTCACGACCTCGTCGACGCCGGACATGAGATCCTTATAGTCGTCGCCCGGGTACGCGAACTGGATCGCGTTGCCGAACGCCTGCCCGTACGACGAACTCCCGCGCGGATTGGTGTACAGCACGACGTAGCCCTTGGCCGCCATCCACAGGAACTCGTGCGTGAACGAATACCCGTACGGAATGTGCGGGCCGCCGTGGATCTCGAGGATCATCGGATATTTCCGGGAGGCGTCGAAGCCCGCTGGCTTCAGGATCCAGGCGTTGATCTTGGTGCCGTCGAAGCTGTCGTACCAAATCTCTTCGGGCGCGGGGACGTCGAGCGTCGCGAAGAGCGCGTCGTTGACCTTCGTGATCGGCTTCAACGACGCCGTCTTCTTGCGCGCGTCGGTGACGAACAGGTCGCCGATGTTGGTGGGCGTCGAAACGAGTGCCACCAGCACGGAGCCGTCGGCGCTGGCGGACTGCGCGATGACTTCCTGGTCGCCGGTGGTGAACGGCTCGACGCGACCGTTGTCGATGCGCACGCGCTGCAGATTGGAGCGCCCGTGAGCGGTGTTCGCCACCAGCACCGATCTTCCGTCCTTGCTCCAGACGATACCGTCGCCGCGAGCGCCGCGCGGCGCGTGCTGGTCCGCGCTCACGCCCGCGCCGATGTCGAAGTCGTAGTCGGCGGTGAGATTGCGCGGCGTCGATTCCGGCGTCGCGTCGGCCACGAACAAGTCGGGCTGGTTGTAAGAGCGCAGCGGCGTCGCGTTGAGCACGCCCACGAACGCGACGCGCTTTCCGTCCGGCGACGGCGCGAACTCGCCGATCTCGCCGTCGATGCTGGCGACGCGCACGATGTCGCCGCCCGCGGCCGGCACCGCGTACAAGTCGGCGTCGCTGGGCGCGTAGTAGGGCTCGAGCACGCGCGTCGACGTGAAGTACACGCGGGACCCGTCCGGCGACCACGCCACGTTGTCCTCGTCGAAGTCGCCCGATGTGAGCGCGCGCGGCTTCGGCTTCGCCCCCGAAGCGCCGAACGACGATGACACCACCCAAACGTGGCCGTGCCGGCCCGGTTCTTCGTACCCGCCGCCGTTCGCGCGGTATACCGCCTTGGTGATGACGCGCACGTCGCTCTTCTTGGGATCTTCCTTCGTCGTGTCGCCCGGAAGCGTGGTGGTGGTGAACGCGATGGTCGTGCCGTCGGGCGACCAGCGCGGCGACGACGCACCCTTGGCGAGGTTCGTCAACGCGCGCGCTTCGCCGCCGTTCGCCGCCATGAGGTGGATCTGCGGCAGGTCCGGCTTGCCGTCTTTCTCCACCGCGCGCACGAACGCGATCGTCTTTCCGTCGGGCGACCAACGCGGCGAACCGTCGAAGGGACCCGACGTGAACGGACGCGGCTCCGCGCTTCCATCGGACGGGACCATGTAGAGCGACGTCTCGTAGCGATTCTGGTCTTCGTTCACCACCACGCGCACGAACACCACCTGTGATCCGTCGGGCGATACCTGCGTGTCGCCGATCCAGACGAACTTCAGGAGATCGTTCTCGGTGATGGGGCGTTTGTCGGCGGAGCGCGACGGCGCCGCCGCGAGTGTGATCAGAACCAGAGCGGAGGAAACGAGACGGAGAGTCGATGGTTGGTGCATTGAGTAACTTTACTCAACGCCCCGCGCCACCTGCAAGCGCCTATTGAGAATCGTGATGACGAGCGCGTTCCCCGCGATCCACAGCACCGTCGCGATGGTGGGGAGAACCTGGTCGTAGGTTGTGCGCGTCGAGCCCGTGAAGAAACCCGACACGTGTTCCCACGGCTTCAAGGGAGGAAACCAACGGCGCAGAATCGGCTCGACGATCAGGAACACGAACGCGTTGTACGCGACGGTCCCGAGCACGAGCTTGTACGACTGGGTGAGCCAGGGCCAGAAGAAGCGGCGGGTGCGGAGCGTCTTCGCGAAGCGAATCGCTCCCACCACCATCGCCGCTACGACGACCAGCAACGCGACGACCGCGCGAATCAACCACAGACTGACGGCTCGAAGCACTGTTCCCTCCCGCGAGTTTTCCCGAGGCGGAAGGTCGGAGCAATATCCGCGCCCGTCAGCGTTCCTTGATGAAGGTCCCGTTGCGAAGCTCGGCGTACGCCTGGCGCAGCTCTTCCGGCGTGTTCATGACGATGGGCCCCTGCCACGCCACCGGCTCTTCGAGCGGTTTGCCCGACACCAACAGGAAGCGAATTCCCTGCGGGCCGGCCTGCACCGTCACTTCGTCGCCGCGGTCGAAGAGCACGAGCGAGCGATTGCCGACCGCGTCGCGCACTTCTTCGCCCGACGGGCCGATGCGGTCGGTCATCACCGCTTGCGGCGTCGATGCGTCGCGGAAGCTGCCGGAGCCTTCGAACACGTACGCGAACGCGTGGCGCGTCGTCTCCACCGGGAGTCGCTTGCGCTTTCCCGCCGGCACGAACACGTCGAGGTACGACGGGTCGGCCGCGATGCCTTCGACGGGGCCGCGCTTGCCCCAAAAACTCCCCACCACGACGCGCACGCGCGTGCCGTCGTCGTCGACGATCTCGGGGATGTCGCGCGCCGACACGTCTTGGTAACGCGGCTTCGTCATCTTGAGCGAGCGCGGGAGGTTCGCCCACAATTGGAATCCGTGCATGCGTCCCGCCGCGTCGCCGCGCGGCATCTCTTGATGGAGAATGCCGCTGCCCGCGGTCATCCATTGCACGTCGCCCGCGCCCAGGGTGCCGCGGTTGCCCAGGCTGTCGCCGTGCGCGACGTCACCCGCGAGCACGTACGTAATGGTCTCGATGCCGCGGTGCGGGTGCCACGGAAATCCGGCCAGATAATCTTCCGGATTCTCGTTACGAAAGTCGTCGAACAACAAGAACGGGTCGAACGCGTCGGTGTCGCCGAACCCGAACGCGCGGCGCAGCTTCACGCCGGCGCCTTCCAGCGTGGGTACGGACTGCGTGATTTCTCTTACGGCACGAATCGACATGGCTTACTTCGCTTTCGGTTTTCGTGTGAGTTGCGGAAGGCGTTCCGCGCGCGCGCACAGCTCGATGAGCTTCGTGAGTCGCTTGACGCGCGTGGCCTCCTGCTTGGCGCTCAGGATCCACCAGTTGACGGCCCGCCGGTACGAGGGCGGCTGCGCCTGATAGAACTCCCACGCCTTGCGGTTTCGTTTGAGCGTCCCTTGGTACGGTTGGTCCAGCGCTTCCTTACGCTTCTCGTAGGAGTAGGTCGCGGAGCGGTGCGCGAGGCGCGCTTCGAAAGCCTTCAACCCGGCGGCGCGCATGCGCCCCGCCGCGATGAGTTCGCCCACGCGGCGAATGTTGATCGCGCTCCACGTGCTGCGCGCGCGGCGCGGCGTGAAGCGAATCGTGTAGCTTTCGGAGTCGACGCTCCTCCGAATCCCGTCGATCCAGCCGTAGCACAGCGCTTCGTCGACCGACTCCGGCCACGTCATGCTGGGCTTGCCCGTCTCCTTCTTGTAGTAGCCGACCCACAGCTCGGTCTCGCCCGCGTGGTTTTTCGCGAGCCACGAGCGAAATTCCGCGGACGACTTGAAGTGCCTCACCTTCACGGCGTGCGAAGCGTTCTTTCGTCGATCCAGAAGCGCCACGGTCGCGCGGCCCAGTACGGGCCCGCGTAGTCGACGCCGACGCGCGGGCCCGCGTTCATCTCGCGCGCGCCCCAGCGCACGCCGCGGTCCTCCAGCCACAAATCGCGCGACGTGGTCGCGTCGGCGCCGTCGAACGACTTGTCGATGCGGAGCGCGCGCGTCACTCGTCCCGGTCCGACCACGTGCTCGAGCTTGGCACCGCGCTCGAGCGCGACCGCGCGGATCAGCACGCCTTCCGGCAGGCCCGCGCCGCGGGTGCTGAAATTCAGCAGCCAGTGCATGCCGTACACCAGGTACACGTACACGGTGCCGCCGTCGCGGTAGAGCGGTTCGACGCGCGCCGTGCGACGCCCGCCGTACGCGTGCGACGCGGCGTCGCGCGGGCCCTTGTACGCTTCGGTTTCGGTGATCATGGCCGCGACGCGACGCCCGCCGATACTCCGCACAATATAGGTGCCGACCAACTCGCGCGCCACTTGCAGCGTGGGCCGGTTGAAGGCGTCGCGGTCGAGCCGTCGCGGTCTCACTTGCGGTACTTGGGTTGGTACAACTGAATGACGAAGTTGCCGGGCGCTTGGAAGTGCGTCACCAGCCCGTAGCCGTGGTCTTCGATCTCGTGTGGAAATTCCACGCCGCGCGCCCGCAGCTCCTCGACGGTGCCTTCGAGGTCGTCACAATAGAAGGAGATGTCGGCCGTCCCCGAGGGCGGGCCGTCGCGGTCGGTGGGATGGACGCCGAGGTCGGCTTCGGGCAGGTCGAAGATGAGCCAGCCGTCGCCCACGTCGCTCGCGTCGAGCCCGAGTTTGTCGCGAAAAAACGCGCGCAGCTCGGCCGCCTTGGACGAATAGAACATCGCGTGCAGTCCTCGAATCATGCGTACGCCTCCATTTTCGAAGGAAGCCTACCACATCCGCATGGCGGATGATTCCTGCAACGATCCCAGACTGCCTTCAAACACAGCCACCGCGCCCCCGAAGGCAAACTCATCTGTGCGTGGACGTCGCCGGGATCGGTTACAATAGTAGAGTCCCTGCTGGCGTACCCCCCTCACGGTGGACTATGGGATTCTGGTCCGCGAGTCTGATCCACCTCCTCTTCGCCGCGAACAACGCGCTGGTTCCGGTCACGGGCGTCGTACGCGACGCCGACAGCGGCCGACCGATCGCGCAAGCCGTCGTGGCGCTCTTCGACCTGCACGTCAGCATTCATACCGACGAGAACGGCCGCTACGTGTTCGAAGCCCCGCCCGGACTGCAGCGCGTGCGGGTGCAACGCGTCGGCTACGAAACGCAGTCGTTCGAAGCGCTCGTTCCCGCGCACGGAGTGCTGGAAGTGAACGTCGCGCTGCGCCGCGAACCGATCGAGCTGGAGCCGATCGAGGTGCGTGCGCGGAGCGCCGCGACCCGCGGAGTCGACTTTCCCGACCGCTCGCTCTCGCAAGCCGACCTCTACGACGACCCGCTGTTGGCCGAGCCCGACGTTCTGCGCGCGGTGGGCGGCGGCGAAGTCGCGATGGATCCCGAATCGCCGAGCGGCTTGCACATCCGCGGCGGTGCGTCGGACCAGGTGGGCTACGTGCTCGACGGGATTCCCGTGTTCAGCCCCTATCGAACCGCTGGCACCTTCGGCGCGTGGAATCCCGACGCGCTCGCGAGCGTCGACGTAATCGCGGCGGCGCCGTTGCACTCGGCTCCCGAGGCGCTGTCGGGCGTGGTGTCGGGACACACGCGCGCCGCGACGTCGCGCGTGCAAACGCGCGGGAGCTTCAGCGCGACGCAAGCGCGCGCCAGCGTCGACGGTCCGCTGGGCTATTCCGACGCGGGCTATCTTCTCAGCGCGAGCTCGGCGTTTCCCGGCTTGCTGTTCCACAAGGACGAGAACTCGCACCTGCAAGGCGACAACCTCGACCTCTTGGCGACCATCGACGTGCCGGTCGCCGGCGGGCGCGTCCACCTGCTCGGTTTCGGCAGCCGCACCGACGTCGACGTTGCGTCGGTGGCCGAGACCGACACCGTGCCCGTCGATCCCGCGCGCAGCGCGCTCGGCTGGGACAGCCGCTCGCTCGGCGCCGAATGGACGCAGCCGTGGGGCGACCACGCGCGCTTCACGCTGCGCGGGTGGTCCGCGACCGGCAACGCGCGCGCCGCATGGGTCGGCCCCGATTCGCTGGAACACCTCGCGTCGAACCGGCGCGACGACGGTGGCGTCGCGATGCTCGCGTTCGCCGCACTCGGCGGCGAGACGACGGTCGGCGCGCGCGCGCAGCGCATTACCACCGACTATTCGCTGCAGCCGACCACGAACGAGGGGCGCGAGCTCGATCTCTCCGGCCGCGCCGTGGTGACGACCGCGTTCGTCGAACACGGGCACGCGCTGGGCGCGCGCGTCGACGTCGACGTGTCGTTCGCCGCCGCGCAAGCGGCCCAAGAAACGTACACCAGTCCGAGCGCGCAACTCCGCTGGCGCGCGACGCCGACGCTCCTGGTGGCGGGCACCGCGGCGCGCCGGCAGCAGTTCGCGCAGTCGTTGCGCAACTCGGAGTCGGTGGTGTCGAACATCTTCCCCGTCGACTTGTTCGTGGTGGCGGGGACGTCGGGAATTCCGGTCGCGACCAGCGACGTCGCCGTCATCGCCGTCGACCACCAACCCAACGCGTGGCTGCACTGGGGAGCGCAAGCCTACGCGCGCGACTTCGACTCCCTTGTGCTGGTCGCGCCGCGATCCGCCGACCCGTACGCCGACGACGGCTTCGTGGTAGGCTCGGGCGCGTCGCACGGCTTCTCGCTCGACGTGAGCGCGTCGCGGCCGCACTACGGCGTCGCGGTCGACTACGCGTACGAGCACGTCGACCTGCGCTACCCGCAGGGCGGCTACGTGCCCAACTACGGCGCGAGTCACACCGTCGACGCGGGCCTGGTGTTCGCGCCCTCGAGCTACACCTTCCGGCTGGGATTCCAAGGCATCGTGGGTCGACGCACCACGGCGACGCTGGGCGCGCTCGAGTGGGAGGCGTGCAACATGCTGGACGGCGGGTGCGAGTTCGCCGGTAATCCGTCGGAGTGGTCGGGGGCGCTAGGTGGCACCGCGCTGCCCGCCTACTTTCGCCTGGACCTTGGCGTGCGCAAGCAGTGGGACGCGACCATCGCGGGCCGCAAGGGCCAGGTCGCCGTCTTCGGCACCGCCACCAACATGCTCGCGCGCCGCAACGTGCTGACGGTGGCGCAGGATCCCGTCACCGGTAAGCGCGGCGACATCGAGATGCTGCCCCCTTCCCCCCTCGTCGTCGGGGTCGACTGGCGATTCTAGCTCCTTCCCGTCACAGAATTTGCGCATCGCGGGTTCCTTTGCATGGACGTCCATGAGCCGGTCTTTCCACGACGAATTCGTTGCGCTCTTCGAAGACCGCTTCCAGCGGCTGTACCGCTATCTCGACCGTCTCGCGGGCGATCCCGATCTCGCGGCCGACATCGCGCAGGAAGCGTTCGTGAAGTTGTACCAGCGAGGGTCGCTTCCCGACGCGCCCACGGCTTGGCTGGTCACGGTGGCCATGAATCTGTTTCGCAACGCTCGCACGACCCAGGAGCGCAGGAGCCGCTTGTTGAAGGTGGTACCCGACGCGGTGACGTTCTCCGACCGCAGTGTGGCACCCGAGCGCTCGGCGGAGACGCGTGCGCTCGAGCTGCGCGTGCGTCGCGCGCTGGACGGGATTCCCGAACGCGAGCGACAAATGTTGCTCCTGCGCGCGGAAGGATTCAGCTACCGCGACATCGCCGAAGCGCTGGGGCTGCAGGAGAGCAGCGTGGGGACGCTGCTGGCGCGGGCCAAGCGCGCATTTCGTGAACTCTACGAGGATCGAGCCGATGCATCTTAACGACGAACAGATTCAGCGGTTGTTGCACGACGAATTGGAGCCGCGCGCGCGGGAATCCGCCGCGCAGCACGTCGCGCAGTGCGGCGAGTGCGCGCGCCTCTTGGCCGAAGCGACGCGCGAGGAAGCGGCCATCTTCGACCTCTTGGGCCGCGTCGACCACCCGGCGCCGCGCGTCGACGCGTCGGCCATCGCGCGTCGACGAAGTCCGCTCGCGGTGTGGGGCCGGCGCGCCGCCGGGGTCGCGATCGTGGTCGGCCTCGCGGGCGCCGCGTACGCCATCCCCGGCTCGCCGCTGCCGTCGTGGCTGCACAAGGTCGCCGATTTGATCGCGAAGAACGACTCGTCGCCCGCGCCGGATGATCGCGCGCCCGCGGAGCCGGTGACGTCGGGCATCGCGGTGCCGGCTTCTTCTCACTTCCGCATCGTCTTCGCCGATGCGCCGAGTGCAGGCGCAGTCGCGCTCTCACTCGTCGACGGATCGAACGTCGTCGTGCGCGCGCGCGGCGGAACCGCCACCTTCACCACCGACGTCGACCAGCTCACCATTGGGAACCGCGACGCGAGCGCGAGCTATGAGATCGACATCCCGCGCGACGCCACGCGGGTCGAAATCGTGATCGGTGACCGCTCGATCACGATCAAGGACGGCGACGCCTTCGGCGCCGACTTGCCCACCGACGCGCAAGGGCGTCGCACGCTTTCCTTCGCGCAACCGTAATCGGTCGTCACAAATCTCCGGCCCCGCGTGCTCCTCTTGGCGTACAGGCCATCGCCCTATTCCAGGAGGATCGTTATGAGGCTCCATCGCCCTTCGTGGGCACTCGCAATTCTCTTCGCCACGTCCCTCGTCGCCGCGGTGAGCTGCAGTCGCGACGATTCCGGCGGCACTCCCACCGCCGTCGGGGACAGCACCTCCGACGGATTCGATGCCGCCGGCGGCGGGCCGTCGATGCCGTTCGGCGACGCGCAGATCTTCATCGAGTACAACTCCACCGCTAACGACGCGGGCATCCAGGTATTCCTCGACGCCGAGGCGTGGAAGCGCGTCGGCATCTTCGACCAACGCGGGCGCGACTTGTTGGAGATCGAGGCGTCGGGAGGGATGAAGCAACTTGGATTGACGGAGCTGCGCTTCGAGGGCGCGGAGCCGGATCCGTCCGAAGTGTTGGACGCGTTTCCGGCCGGCGTCTACAAGTTCCGTGGCACCACCATCGAGCGCCAGCGCCTGGCCTCGACGGCGATACTCTCGCACGACCTGCCGGCGGCGCCGGTATTCTCACCGTCGCACGGCGAAGTGGTGGATCCCGACGACGTCGAGATCGAATGGAACGCGATCGCGGGCGTGGAGACGTATCAGGTCATCGTCGAGAGCGACGCCAATACGCTCGTTCTCGAGGTGAGTGTGTCGTCGTCGACCACCCACCTGCGAATTCCGTCGACGTTCCTCGAGCCTAACACCGAGTACAAGGCGGAACTGTTGGCGATTGCGCCGAGCGGCAACCGCACCATCACCGAAGGGACTTTCGTCACGGGACCTTAGCGGGCGAAGACCTCCCGCCGCGCCGGCCGGGTCGCGCGCACCAGCGCGCGGCCCGCGCGCCGGCCGCTACATATCTACAATCATCTTGAAGCCGCCGTACGACATGCGCTTGTAGTCGAACACGGCGGGGTCGGTCATCATCTTGGCGATGCGTTTGTCGGCCATGACCTTCTTGTTGACGCGGTCGCGGTCTTTCTTCGACTTGTAGACGATCCACGAGAACACGGGGACCTCGTTGGCCTTGAGCTTCGCAAGGCGCGGGAACGGGATGCCCATGTTCCCCTTGATGTCGTCGCCCACGCACTCGCAGTACTCGAGCGCGCCGTACTCCTTCCAAATCTTGCCCGCCTTCTTCGACATGCGCTGGTAGGCGGCCACTTTGCTCTTGGGAACCGGAATCACGAATCCATCTGCGTAACGCACGGGATCTCCTTTGTGTTGAGCGCTAGAGCCAGCGACGAACGCGGGCGCGATAGGCGTCGTACTCCGCGCCGAAGGTCTTCGCCAGCATGGCTTCCTCCATCGGCACGAAGTCGCGGCTGATGATGAAAAAGAACAACGGCACCACGAAGAACGGCGTCAGCGACCCCAGCGCGATGGCCGCGCCCACCAGGAACGTCGTCATGCTCAAGTAGATGGGGTTGCGCGTGAAGCGGAACGGGCCCGAGACCACTAGCTTCTTCGATTCTTCGTACGGCCGGATCGGCGTGCCCGCGCGCGTGAACATGACGCGCGTTCCGAGGACGACGACGAGGCACACGGCCATGACGAAAAACCCGACGTAGCGCAGCGGCCAGTCGACGATTTGGCGCCCGGGCAGCCACCGGTGCAGCGCGTACATCACGAGCAACGACAGCCCCAGGTACATGGGCGGGTACATCCGGAACGGCTTCTTTTCGCTCATCGACACTCCTTTCACGCCGATAGTGCCGACCCGCTGCGCGCTTGTCAACCGGCTCGGCGCGAGGCCGCGGGTTTCGGTGTATACTGCAGCGATGCACCACACACCCACAAGATCGACTGCAGCCATCGCCGCGTGGACGCTGATCGCGGCCGCGACGGCGTGCCAGAAGCCCGTCACCAACGCGTTGTACGAAGAGCACCCGGTCGAGCGCCGCACCATCGTGGTGTCGGCGTCGGCGGCGGGCGTGATCGAGCCGGTGCGAACCGTCGACGTGAAGTCGAAGGCGTCGGGCGAGATCATCGAGCTCAAGGTGGAGACCGGCAACGACGTCAGGTTGAACCAGCTCTTGGCCGTGGTCGACCCGCGCCAGCCCAAGAACACGCTCTCGCAGGCCGAAGCCGACTTGAACGTGGCCAAGGCGCAGCTCGAGATCAACAAGTCCAAGCTCTCGCGCGCCGAGACGCTGTACCAGTCGCAGACCATCACCGAAGCCGAGTACGAGGACGCGCGCTTGTCGTACGTGACCGCGAACGCGCAAGTGGTGCGCGCGCAGACCGACCTCGAGAACGCGCGCATCCAGATGGACGACACCCGCATCGTGGCGCCCGTCGACGGCACCATCATCAGCAAGAACGTCGAGCTCGGCACCGTGATCTCGTCGCCCACGCGCGACGTCGGCGGCGGCACCGTCTTGTTTTCGATGGCGAACCTGGACACCGTGCAGATTCGCACCCGCATCGACGAGACCGACATCGGCAAGGTGCAACCGGGTTTGCCGGCCACCATCACCGTCGACGCCTACCCCGATCGCCGCTTCGACGGCACCGTGCTCAAGATCGAGCCGCAAGCGACCGTCGAGCAGAACGTCACCATGTTCCCCGCGCTCGTGCGCATCGCGAATCCCGGCCACCTGCTCATGCCAGGCATGAACGCGGAAGTGGAGATCCACATCGGCGAGCGCGACGACGTGCTCGCGATTCCGTACTCCGCGCTGCGCACGATGCGCGACGCGGCGTCGGCGGCGATGGTGCTCGGACTCGACCCCTCGGTGATTGATTCGTTGCGCACGCGCCGCCCGAGCGCGGAGGCTGCGACGGCGGCGAAGCCAGCGGGCGACGCGAAGCCCACGGCCGGCGCGCCGCCCACTGACAACGCAAAGCCAACCGGCAACGGCGGCGGTCAATGGCGACGCGGCGGAGGCGGAGGCGCGGGTGGTCCCGGAGGCGGCGGTGGCGGAAATTGGCGCGGCGGTAATCGCGGCGGCTCCGGCATGGGCGGGAGCTATATCGTGTTCGTCAAGCGCGACGGAAAGCCGATGCCCGTCTTGGTCAAGACCGGGCTCACCGACCTCGACTACATCGAAGTGCTCGACGGTTTGAACGAAGGCGAAACCGTCATCGTGCTGCCGAGCGCGTCGCTGGTGGCGTCGCAGCAAGAAATGCGCGACCGCATCCAGCGCATGACGGGCGGCGGCGGCATCCCCGGCATGCAGCAGCAACAGCAGACGCAGACCACCACCGGTCGCGGGAGGTAGCGGTGCTTTTCAAAGATGTGGTGAAGGCCGCCTTCCAGGCCATCCGCGCCAACGCGATGCGGTCGATGCTGACCATGCTCGGCATCATCATCGGCGTCGCCGCGCTCATCACGATGGTCTCGCTCGGCACCGGCGCGCAGCGTTCCGTGCAAGCGCGCATCGAGTCGCTCGGCCCCGACCTCCTCACCATCTTCCCCGGCCAGAGTTTCCGCATGGGGGTCGCGACCGACAACCGCGTCAGCGTCACCGTCGACGACGCGCTCGCGCTCGAGCGCGACGCGCGCTACGTCAAGGCCGTGGTGCCTGAGCTTTCGCGCAACATCCAAGTCGTGAGCGGCAACAAGAACGTGAACGTGAGCGTGGTGGGAACCACGCCCAACTACGTCGACGTGCGGCGCTTCAAGCTGACCGGGGGGCGCATGTTCTCCACCGGCGACGACGCCGCGCGCAAGCGCTACGCGGTAGTGGGGGCGTCGATCCCGCGCATGCTCGACTTGAACGCGGCCTCCATGGTGGGGCGCGAGATCGCGATCCGCGGCATTCAATTCGAAGTCGTCGGCGTGCTGGCCGAGAAAGGATCGCAGGGGTCGTTCCAGAACCTCGACGAACAGATTCTGATTCCGCTCCAGACCGCGCGCTACCGCATCTTCGGCACCGACCGCCTGCGCTCGGTGACCGTGCAATTGAGCGACGTGTCGCAATCGAGTGTGGCGATGATCGACGTCGAGCGCGTGCTGCGGCGCGAGCACAAGATTCGCCCCGGCGGCGACAACGACTTCCAAATCCGGCGCCAGGCCGATCTCTTGTCGACCCTCGAAACCACCACCAAGACCTTCACGCGCCTCTTGGCCGGCATCGCGGCCGTGAGTCTCATCGTGGGCGGCATTGGCATCATGAACATCATGCTGGTGTCGGTGACCGAACGCACGCGCGAGATCGGGCTGCGCAAAGCGCTCGGCGCCACCCGCGGCCTCATCATGTTCCAATTCCTCGCCGAGGCGCTCGTGCTGTGCCTCGTGGGCGGCGTGTTCGGAATCCTGGCCGGTTCGGCGGGCGCCATCGTGCTCGCCCGCGTCAATCAGTGGAACACCAGCATCTCGCCCTTCGCGATCGCGCTCGCGTTCCTGTTCAGCGCCGTGGTGGGCGTATTCTTCGGCCTGTGGCCCGCGCGCCGCGCCGCCACCCTCGACCCCATCATCGCCCTTCGCTACGAATAGGCTCGACCGTTCCGTCCCACCGAACGAGGTATGACCACGTTCCCTCCACGCGGTCGCTATTGCCGTCCTCGAAGAGCAAGAACGTCACTGCAAATCCATCGTCCAGTCGCTTGAGAAGTGTCTGCCGTCGCCCGTCGCGTCCGCCATTGGCCAACCAGCCACAATCTACGCAACACGCACATTCCCCGTTCGGCCCCGCGATTGAGTCGACCGGTTGGGCGAACGCGGGGACAAACTCGACCGCGGCGCCCACCGCTTGAGCGGCGTTGACGATCGGAACTTCCAGAAACCGCAACGACCGCACAAGCTCGAACGCCATCTCGCGGTCCTGTTTTGAGTAGGGCTTCTTGCAGGCGATCAGTATCTCCCAGCGGCCTCCCCATTTCACGAAATTGAGCGTGTACGCGTCAAGATCGTTGGTGCCCCACTTCTTGGGGTTCCGCAGGAACGATTGCCGTTCTCGCTCGAACGAATCGTCCCGGCAAGGTCCATACGACGCGCTTGCGCCCGGACCTTCGGAGATGGCCATGTCAATGTACACGGCGCCGGGCGGCAACTGATTCGCGATAACCTCCGGTCCATACGTCCACGTGTTGCCAGTTTGTTGCTCGGTCACTCGATGGACAGTGTCCCGATTGCATACGACTGCAAAGACATCTCGATAGTGACATGCGGAGAATTCTGCTTTCTCTGCGTTCCAACCCGGAGGTACATCGAATGCGAACCCGCGAAGGGCATCGTGGTAGATCTTGACCCCTGGGTTCGTGGTCACAATGCCTTTGACTACCCTCTCCTCCAACGTGATGGTGAGCGCCGTTGTTTTGCCCGCTTCTACGATGATATTTCGATCGTCTGTGAAGATCATCGAGTGGATGGTGCGCAGGGTATACTCTCCCGTCGGCACGCCCGAGACCTTGAAGGTTCCATTCTCGTGCGTCATGGCCCCCATCTGGGTTCCGACGATGATGACGCTCGCGTAGCTGACTGGAGCCCCGGATTCATAACGAACGAGCCCCCGGACGGTCCCGGTGGTCTCAGCCGCCAAATTCGCCTCCGGCGACAGTGTCGCGAGAACAACGAACGTCGCTAAAGCCAATGTTCTTAGGGAAGTCCGCACGTTTCATATTATGGGGAATTCTGCGACCAGATCCCAGGCCGATCACAGATTGAAAGAATGTTTGCGGCCGGTGTCGATTTCCGGCCGGCTCGTTCGACGTGATGGTAGAGCCGGGATGGAGCCGGCCCCCAAACCCCAAAGGAGACCCGACATGCGATTCATGGTCATCGTCAAGGCCACCAAGGATTCCGAAGCCGGCGTCATGCCGAGCGAGAAGCTCTTCACCGAGATGAACGCGTTCAACGAGCAGCTGGTCAAGGCCGGCGTCATGCTGGCGGGCGAAGGCTTGCAGCCGAGCTCGAAGGGGGCGCGCGTCAAGTTCACGAGCGGCGACAAGCGCAGCGTGGTCGACGGACCGTTCACGGAGACCAAGGAGCTGGTCGCGGGCTTCTGGCTGTGGCAGGTTCGTTCGAAAGAAGAAGCGATCGAGTGGGCGAAGCGCTGCCCGCACCCGCACCCGGGACACGAGACCGAGCTCGAGATCCGCCAGGTGTTCGAGATGGAGGACTTCGGCCCGGAGCTCACGCCCGAGCTGCGCGCGAGCGAAGCGCGCAGGCGCAAGGAGCTCGATCCGAAGCGCTAGCCGCGCGCCCTTGCGCCGCGCCGGCGGAGGTGGTTTGATCGGTGGCCGTGACCACCGACGTCCATCGCACCATCGACGCCATCTGGCGCATCGAGTCTCCCAAGCTGATCGCCGGCCTCGCGCGCATCGTGCGCGAGGTCGGCCTGGCCGAAGACCTCGCGCAAGACGCGCTGGTCGCCGCGCTCGAACAATGGCCCGCCTCCGGCATCCCCGACAAACCCGGCGCGTGGCTGATGGCCGCCGCCAAGCACCGCGCCATCGACCTTTTGCGCCGCAACCAGCTCCTCGAGCGCAAGCACCAGGAGATCGCGCGCGAATTGGAAGCGCGCGAATCGTCGACCCCCGACTTCGACGCCGCGCTCGACGACGCGGTCGGTGACGACATGCTGAGCCTCATCTTCACCGCGTGTCACCCGGTGCTGTCGCCGGAGGCGCGCGTCGCGCTCACGCTCCGCCTCCTCGGCGGCCTTTCCACCGACGAGATCGCGCGCGCGTTTCTGGTCCCCGAAGCCACCGTCGCGCAGCGCATCGTGCGCGCGAAGAAGACGCTGGCCGAAAGCCAAGTCCCATTCGAAGTCCCGCGCGGCGACGCGCTCGCGGCCCGGCTCGCGTCGGTGCTCGAAGTCGTCTACCTCGTCTTCAACGAAGGCTACACCGCCACTGCGGGCGACGACTGGCACCGCCCCGCGCTGTGCGAGGACGCGCTCCGCCTCGGGCGCATCCTGGCCGAGCTCATGCCGAACGAGTCGGAGGTGCACGGGCTGGTGGCACTCATGGAGATCCAAGCCTCGCGCATGCGCGCACGCGTCGACGCCCACGGCGAACCGGTGCTGCTCGCCGACCAGAATCGCGCGCTGTGGGATCGGCTGCTGATCGGGCGCGGGCTCGCGGCACTCGCGCGCGCCGACGCGCTGGGTGGCGCGCGCGGACCCTACGCGCTGCAGGCCTCCATCGCGGCGTGCCACGCGCGCGCGGCGACCATCGCCGAGACCGACTGGCCGCGCATCGTCGACTTGTACGGCGCGCTCGCGGAGGCAACACCGTCGCCGGTGGTGGAGTTGAATCGCGCGGTGGCGGTGGCGATGGCGTCGGGGCCGGCGGCCGGCCTCGCCTTGGTCGACGCGTTGGTCGCCGACGGAGCGCTCGCCGACTACCACCTGCTCCCCAGCGTGCGCGGCGACCTGTTGGAGAAACTGGGGCGCTTCGACGACGCGCGCGCCGAGTACGAGCGCGCCGCTTCCCTCACCCGCAACGCCCGCGAGCGCGAGCTCTTGCTCGCCCGCGCGCGGCGCTGCGCGTCGCACTAGCGCGCCGAAAGAGCCCGCAACACGACTCCCGCGTCGCGCAGCGCCTCTGACACCGCGGCCGCGATGTCGCGCGCGCCCGGCGTGTCGCCGTGGATGCAGATGGTGTCGGCGTGCACGGCGATTTCGCTGCCGTCGTGCGCGATCACGGTCCCGTGCTGCACCATGCGCAGCGCCTGACGGCCCGCTTCGGACGGATCGGTGATGAGCGCGCCGTCCAGTGCACGCGAGCGCAACGCGCCGTGCGCTTCGTAGCGCCGGTCCGCGAACGCCTCCGCCGCCACCGCGAAGCCGGCCGCGCGAAACACGTCGAGCATGGGCGAGCCCGCCAGGCCGACCATCACCACGTCGCGCGACCACGTCGCCACCCCGAGCGCGATCGCTTCCGCGAGGGGGGCGTCGTGCACGGCTTGGTTGTAGAGCGCGCCGTGCGGCTTGACGTGCGTCACCGCCGCGCCGCACGATTGCGCGACGTCCGCGAGCGCGCGCACTTGTTCGAACACGAAGTTGGTCACCGCCTCGAGCGGGAGATTCATCTCCACGCGGCCGAAGTGCACGGGGTCGGGGTAACCGGGGTGAGCGCCGATCGCGAGCTGCCAGCGCAGCGCCTGCTCGATCGTGGTCTTCATGGTGCGCGTGTCGCCCGCGTGCCCGCCGCACGCGACGTTGACCGACGTGACCCAGCGCATCAACGATTCTTGCGTCCCGTCCGCAATCGCCGACGGAATCTCTCCCATGTCGCAATTCAAGTCGATGGTCTTCATCCCGCGATCGACTCCCGCGCCGTGACCAGGCGCTCTTGCTCGAGCAGCAGAGCGCGCGCGGCGTCGAAGCCGACGAGCTGGAAGCGCACCTCGTCGCGCGGGCGCAGCTGCCCGAGGCTCGGCGCGTCGGCGGTGATCACGTTCGCGATCTTGGGATAGCCGCCCGTCGTCTGTTGTTCGACGAACAAGACGATGGGCAGCCCGCCCGCCGGGACTTGGATCGCGCCCAGCACGACGCCCTCGGTGATCATCTCGCCGCCCGCTTCGGCGCCGAGCGGCGGCCCGTCGAGCCGAATCCCCATGCGATTGCTCTGCTCGAGCACGCGGTAGCTGCTCTCGAACAGTGTGCGCCGCGACGACTCCGAGAAGCGGTCGCTCTGCTCGCCCGCGGTGACGCGCAGAATCTTGCGCGGCGCGAGTCGCTCGAGCACGCCGCGCACGACGGTGCGCTTGTGGAACGCCTCGCGCGCGACGCCGATGCGCAGCTCGTCACCTTTGCGCAGCGCGCGTCCGTCGACGCCGCCGAGACCCGTCATGACATGCGTCGACGCGCTGCCGAGGAACGGCTCCACCGTGACGCCGCCGTGCACGCACAGGTAGCAGCGCGCGCCCGAGCGCGTCGCCCCCACGCGCAGGATGGCGCCCGCGCGCGCGAAGTGCGACGTCCACGGCGGCGCGCTCATGCCGTCCAGCGTCGCGCCGAAGTCGGAGCCGGTGAGCGCGACTTCGGCGTCGCGCTGAAATACGAAGGCGCCGCCCACCAGCGTCATCTCGAGCGCAGCCGCGTGGTCCGTGTTTCCGACCAGCCGATTGCCGAGGCGCAGCGCGACCGGGTCGGCGGCACCCGACGGCGACACGCCCACGTGGCCGAAGCCTTCGCGACCGAGGTCTTGCACGGTCGTGAACATACCGGGCTCGACGACGCGGAGCGCATTCATGGGCGCGCACGCTCCGCGAATTGCGCGGGCTCGATGGGAACGAAGCGCACGCGGTCGCCGATCGCGAGCAGGCTCATGGGCTCGCGCTTGGGCGCGAACATGGTGAGCGGCGTGCGACCGATCAGACGCCAGCCCGCGGGCGACGTCACCGGATATACCGCGGTCTGACGCCCGCCGATGGCGACGCTCCCCGCCGGCACCGACCAGCGCGGGTTGGCAAGGCGCGGCGTCGCCAATTCCTCGCGCAGCCCTCCCAAGTACGCGAAGCCGGGGGCGAATCCGATGAAGTACACGACGTACTCCTCCGCCGCGTGCATCTCGATCACCTGCGCCGCGGTGAGGTCGTGCAAGCGCGCGAGATCGTCCAAGTCGGGGCCGAATTCGCCGCCGTAGCACACCGGAATCTCGACGCGACGCACGGCGGGCAGGCGCACGGTGGCCGCGCGCTCGACGTAGTCGCGGAGCGTCGACTCCAGCTGGTCGTAGCGCAGCGCGCGCGCGTCGAAGGTGACGAGCAGCGTGGTGTAACCGGGCTGCAGGTTGCGCACGCCCGCGACCGGCTCGGCGTTCAGCAATTGCAAGAGCGCGCGCACGCGCTGGTGCACGTCGAGCGCGATGCGGTCGCCGAAGCGCACCATGAGCGCGCGGTCGCCGGCGGGTTGGAAGCGCACGTCGCTCACGACGCCACCGCCGTTGCGCGGCGCGGCGCGAGCGCGCGCCACAGCGCGTACACGGGAAATCCCGCGAGCACGATGGCGTAGCCCACGCCCGACGTCGCCGGCGCGAGCCACAAGAGGTCGAGCACGAGCAACGTCGCCAGCGCGATGTACACCCACGGCGTGACCGGATAGCCCCACGCGCGGTACGGGCGCTCGAGCGCGGGCGCTTTTCTCCGCAGCACGATCACCGCCGCCACCATGAGCGCGTACAGAATCAAGTCGGCGGGGACGAGGTACTCGAGCAATTGCGTGTACACGTTGCCGTAGGTGACGACACCGTCGGCGCCGGCGGTGGCGGTGCGCGGAAGCGTCAAGAGCGACGCCCACACGCCTTCGCCCAAGAGCGCGAGCCCCGGCACGTGGTAGCGATTCACGCGCCCCACGCGCGCGAAGAAAAGACCGTCGCGCGCCATCGCGTAGGCGACGCGCGCGCCCGCGAGGATGAGCCCGTTCAGGCACCCGAAGGTCGACACCATGATGGCGACCGCCATCAGCACGGCGCCGCGTGCGCCCACCACCTTCGCCATCGCGGCGATGCCGACGCGTCCCTGCGGCGCCTGCTGGATCTCGGAGAGCGAGAGCGTGACAACGTAGGCGAGATTCGCGAGGATATACAGCGCGACCACGAGCCCGCACCCCACGAGCAGCGCGCGCGGAAGATTGCGGTGCGCGTCGCGGATCTCCGCGCCCACGAAGGTGACGTTGTTCCACGCCGACTGCGCGAACAGCGGCCCCACCATCGCGCGCCCCAAGAGCACGACGAGCGCGAGCGTCCCCACCACGCCGAGTCCCGGCTGCGCGGTCGCCGGGTTCCACCCGTTCGCGCTCGGGTGCCACCACGACGACGTGAAGGCGGCGTCGCCGACGCCGGGTCCAAACAAGACGCACACCGCGATGAGCCCCACGAGCGCGAGTGTCTTCGCCGCCGTGAAGGTGTTCTGGATCAGCTTGCCGAGACGCAACCCGCGCGCGTTCAGCGCGGTGAGGAACAGAATGACGGCGATCGCGGTCAGTTGTTGGGTCGACAAGCTGACCGCGTAGTCGCCGAAACGAATCGGCGCGACGAGGTAGCGCGTCGACGAGATGGAGGGGACGATGACGCCGGCGAAGTTCGCGAACGCCACCGCGACCGCCGCGATGGTGCCGGTTTGGATCACCAGCATGAACGCCCACCCGAACACGAAGCCGGTCGCGGGTCCGTACGCTTCGCGCATGAAGACGTACTGGCCGCCCGCGCGCGGCGCGGCGGCGGCGAGCTCCGCGCAGCACAAGGCACCCGTGATCGTCATCACGCCCGCGAGCGCCCACGCCGCCAAGAGCCAGCCGGGCGCGCCGACCAGGCGCGCCGACTCCGCCGACACGATGAAGATGCCCGACCCGATCATCGAGCCCACCACAAGTGTGGTGGCGTCGAGGAGTCCGAGTCGCCGCTCGAGAGTAGTGGTTACTGCATCGCCACGAACCATAAGTAGAACGCGTAGTCTTGCGCGCCCTCCGCGAACGGAAACGCGACGTCGAGTCGAAGGTTGGCCGCCTCGCCGAAAGGACCCAGGTAGCGCTGCAGCCCGACGCCCGCCGACGTGATCCAGTCGCGCGAGTCGCCGTCGCCCACGCGCGCGGCGTCGAACCACGGCAGCCACTGGATGGCGGCCTTGTTCAACAAGGGAACACGCGCGAGCGCGAACAGATCATACGGCACCGGATATTCGGCGCGCGCCGCGAACGAATGCTCACCGACGTGGGTGCGGCGGTCGTAGCCGCGCACGGTGCTCAACCCGCCGACGTCGGCGAGATACTGGGTCGGCGGCGCGTCGGCGGTGGTGACGCCTTGCAGCGTGAGGTCGAGTCCGTGGCGTCCGACCAGATAGCGGAACGCGTGCACGGTGAGGTCGGCGCGGTTGAAGCGAAAGTCGCCGCCCAACGAACCGCCGGCGGAACGAAACGCGAAGTCGACGTCGAGCCACGCGGGTGCGCGCACGCGCACGCTCGCGACGACGTCGCGCTCGTCGCCCGCGTCGGCGACGACGTTCGGGTTCGACGCGAGGCCGTTCCCGAACAGCGAGAACGTCTCCGTCACCGGGAGCGCGTCGACCTCGGAGGCCTCGACGCCGAGGCCGAAGCGGAGCGCGTCGTTGGGCGCGAACTCCAACACGGCGCCGCCGCCCTGCCGGTGCAAGTAGTCCTGGTCGTCGGCGCCGCCCACGAACGCGCGCACACTATTGAGCGCGATCCGGTTCGACCCGAACGCCTCGGCGCGGTCGCGGTACCAACCGGCCAGCGCGAGTTTCGCGCGGGTAGCCGGAATCGGCACGCGCGCGTCGACCGCGTAGCGGAATTCTTCCGAGCCGGTCGCGTAGGCGCCGAACGCGGTGAGGCGCGCGAGCGAGCGGTCGGCTTGCCCGATCGATCCTTCGCCTCCGAACACGAATCCTTCGACGCGGTTGTAATCCCACTTCAGGAACGCGGGGCTCGCGCCCAGCTTCCAGTCGGTTCCGTACAGCGACGGGCCGTCTTTCGCGATGCCGTCGAGGCCGAGCGAATCGTGGCGCGCGACCGCACCCACCGAGAACTGCGCGTCGACGACGCCGATCTCGCTCGGGTAGGCGTCGTCGTCTTCGCGCTGCAAGGTCGCGAGCAGCTGGGGCCCGCCCGCGGTGGAATCGACCGGCGCGACGGTCGGCGCCACCCGCGGCGCGACGTCGTGCTTGGTTTCGCCGAACAGGCGCTCGTCGTAGCCGGTGTCGAACACGAAGTCGTGGAAGTACGCGGTCACCAGCACCTGCTTGGGCGCGAACGGCATCGAGTGCAATTCGATGTCGAGCGCGATGCGCTTGCGCACCCACTCGCCGGTCGGGAGCTGGGTCCACTGTCGCGACGCGCGCTTGATGCCCTTCAGGAACAGCGGCATCGGATTCTGACGGAATTCGTAGACTTCGTGGACGACTTGGAAGTTGCGCGAGTCGATGTAGACTTCGCCGCTCGGAAGCGGGCTGAAGTCCGACTTGGGACGGAACGCGATGTGGAACACGACGCGGTCGTTCTCGAGCACGCGGTCGATGAGCTTGAAGTCGAACTGGTCGTCCTCGTCCAAGTAGAACGGGAGCCGCGTGAAGTAGCTCGTCTCCAGATCTTCGACGCGAAAGTCCGGCTGCTCGGGGTCCTTCTCCTCGTCGAGCGTCCACGCGTCGCCGGACTTCTTGAATTGCTCCGCCTTCGCCTCCAAGAACAGACGACGCGAGTAGCCGGTCGAATCCTGGTACGCGCGATACACCGACGTCTCCACGCGCCGCTTCTCCGGCCACTCGAGGACGACGCGAATCGTGTAGTGGTAGGTGAGGTCGCGGTGGCCGGCGAGCTTGCTGCTCTCGCCCGCGGTGGCGCGGCGCACGACGTCGCGCACCGTGAATTCCTTCCCTTCGACCACGATGGGCTCCGTCTCGGAGATGGACTGCGACCAGATCGAATAGCGGTCGCGCGCGGAGCGCGTCGTCGACGGCGCTCCCGCGGAGTCGGGCGGTGCGGGCTGCGCGAGCGCGCCCGCCGGAAACGCGGCGATGACGGCGCAGAGCGCGACGATGCGGTGAATGGCGACCATTACAGGTTGGGTTGCAAGTCGGGTAGTGTAGCACGGCGCGCGTGGCATAGTGAGTCCGTGGCCGCCGCCAACGTGACCCCTCCCACCGCGGTCTGATCAGCTGCTGCGTTTCATTCCCAGAACGTAGACGACCCACGGCGCGATCCTGGTCTCGCTCACCCACGCCTGGGCGTCGTCCGCTTTCCCCAGCGGCCGGTAGGTCGCGATCACGCTCAACCCCGCCCGATCGTAGACCTCGCGGTAGCCGTCGTCCGTCCACAGGATGTCTTCGACGGGTCGCGCATCGTCGACGTCGAGCATCACGATTTGGACTTTGTCGCCGCATCGAGCGCTTCGGTTCGCCGGAAAGTCTTTGGTCGAGAACGAAGCCCACTCGTTGACGTAGATGTCCGGCGACGACACCAGGCTCACGATGCGTCCGCCCGATTTCAGGAGACGGCCGAGACCCCGAAAGAGCGCGACCTTCTTCTCCTGCGTCGCGATGTTGTCGAAGGTGAAGACCGACAAGACGAGGTCGTAGGTCGCGTCCGCGAGACTGCTCACGTCGCCGTCGGCGACCCGGCGATAGTCTCCACCGGGGTCGCGTTCGCGCGCGCGCGCGAGCATGGGCTCGGAGATGTCGACGCCCACCGCGTCGAAGCCGAGCTTGCGCAGGAATCGCGTCGAGCGCCCCGCTCCGCAGCCGAAGTCCAGCGCGTTCTTCCCGCGCACGTGCTCGGTGATGATTGCCGGCAGGTCGCGATACGCGAGGAAGTACGTGCCGGGAAACTCGAGGGTCGCGTAGGCCTCGGCGCGCGCTTGGTCGTCGTAGACGTTCGCGAACTCCCGCCGCGGTTTGCCCGATGGCTCGTTCGTCACGTCAGACTCTGGCGCGGCGTGACGACGCCCCGGTCCAGTGGAAGAGGTGGTCCCAGAGGTGCGGGCGCTTGCGCAGGAGGTATGCGCCCGCCAGCACGGTGGCGCTCGCGTTGGCGACGACGATCGACCACCACGGGAGCACCGGCCGCATCGGCGCGGACAAGAGGCCGACCGCGATTACGGTGACGACGAATCCCGCCACGATCACGAGGGTCGCGACGGGCGCGCGCGACGGGTGTCGTTCCGCTTGCTCGACCAGGCCCGTCACGACCAGACCGATGGCGAGCGAGATGACGAGGTGCAGCGCGTTGTACGCGAAGATGGTGGTCGGGTCGATGCGGATCGGCACGCCGAGGATGCCGGGGTCGCGCAATCCCTGAAACACGGCTTTGCCGAGCAGATCGACCGTGTAGAGGGTACCGCGCGCCGCGAGAAGATCGAAGATGCTGTAGAACAACGCGACCGACGCGTAGCCGATGAGCCCCACCACGAATCCCTGTCGGACCGAATGTCGAGACGAGTTCATTGTTGTCCTCCCGCGCCCGTCACTTGGGCAGAAAGCCCGTCGGGTCCGGATTCCACGAGTGCAGCACCTTCATGTAGTTCGCGCGCTCGAAGGCGGCGGGCTCGCGCACGTGCTTCTGGCTCATGCTCCCGCACATCTGCGCGACCGACGCGTATTCGTTGTCGTCCATCCAGCGCTCGACGCCCGCCAGCACGTGCTTCACGTGTCCCATCCCGTGCTGCAAGATGGCCGACGTCATCATGGTGACGCGCGCACCGGCCATGACGCCTTTGATGACGTCGTCGGCCGTGTGCACGCCGCTCGTGATGGCAAGGTCCGCGTCGACGCGCCCGAATAGAATCGCGACCCAGCGCAGCGGCAGACGCATCTCCCACGAGCTGCTCAATACCAAGTGCGGCACCACCTCGAGCGTCGCGAGGTCGAAGTCGGGCTGGTAGAAGCGATTGAACAGCACGAGGCCGTCGGCGCCGGCGGCGCGCAAGCGCTTCGCCATATGCGCCATGGCGGAGAAATACGGGCTCACCTTGACCGCGAGCGGGATGGTGACTTCCGCGCGCACCGCCGCCACCGTGTCGACGTACATCTGCTCGACCTCGGGCCCCGACATCTCGACCTCGGTCGCCACCATGTAGATGTTGAGCTCGACGGCGTCGGCGCCCGCTTCCTGGATCAAGCGCGCGTGCTCGACCCACCCGCCGCGCGACACACCGTTCAAGCTGCCGATCACGGGGATGGAGAGCGCGCGCTTGGCGAGCGCGATGCGATTGAGGTACTCGTCGGGCCCCACCCGGTAGGTCTGCGCCTCCGGGAAGTACGAGAGCGCCTCCGCGTAGCTCTGCGAGCCGTAGCTCAAGTACTGGTCGAGCTGCTGGCTCTCCTGCTGGATCTGTTCCTCGAACAATGAGTGCATCACGATCGCGGAACAGCCGGCGTCCTCGAGCATCTTCATCTTGTCGAGCGACTCCGAGAGCGGCGACGCCGAGTGCACGATCGGGTTCTTGAGGGTGAGGCCGAGGTAGTTCGTGCGGAGATCGCTCATGACTTCTCCTCTCCCCCGCCCGCGGGCGACCACGCCTCGCGCTGGAGGTGTTTCCATTGCTCGTGGATGTGGGCCTGGGCCGACTCGAGCAGGCGCGCGGCCGCGTCGGGGTCGGATTGCTGCAGCATGCGATAACGCCCCTCATTATAGATGTAGTCGCGCAGCGGAACCTTGGGCGCGCCGCTGTCGAGCTGCATCGGATTCTCTCCTACTACCGCGCGACGCGGGTCGAAGCGGTACAGCGGCCAGTGCCCGCTGTCGGTCGCGAGCTTCTGCTGCGTCATTCCCTTCGCCATGTCGATGCCGTGCGCGATGCAGTGGCTGTAGGCGACGATGAGCGCGGGGCCGTCGTAGCTCTCCGCTTCGACGAACGCGCGCAGCGTCTGCTGGTCGCTCGCGCCCATCGCGATCTGCGCGACGTAGACGTGGCCGTACGAACGCGCGATGGCGCCGATGTCTTTCTTCGGCGTCGACTTGCCGCCGCTCGCGAACTTCGCCACCGCGCCCATCGGCGTCGCCTTCGACGCCTGCCCGCCGGTGTTCGAGTACACCTCGGTGTCGAGGACGAGCAGCTTCACGTTGCGCCCGCTCGCGAGCACGTGGTCGAGTCCGCCGAAGCCGATGTCGTACGCCCACCCGTCGCCGCCCACGATCCACACGCTCTTGCGCACCAGCGTGTCGGCGACCGCGAGGAGGTCGCTCGCCCACGCGTGCGACGCGAAGCGGTCGCGCAGGCGCGCCTTGGCGTCGGCGACGCGGTGGCGCTGCGCCGCGATGGATCCCTCCGTCACTTGCTCGGCGGAGAGAATCGCGTCGGCCAGGTCGGCGCCGATCTCGTCGCGGTGGTCGTGCAGCAAGCGGCGCGCGAGCGCGGACTGCGCGTCGAGGGCTTCGCGCATGCCGAGCCCGAACTCGGCGTTGTCTTCGAACAGCGAGTTGCTCCACGCCGGCCCGCGTCCGTCGGGGCCGGTCGACCACGGCGTGGTGGGCAGATTGCCGCCGTAGATCGACGAGCACCCGGTCGCGTTCGCGACCAGCAGGCGCTCGCCGAAGAGCTGGCTCATGAGGCGCAGGTACGGGGTCTCGCCGCACCCCGCGCACGCGCTCGAGAACTCAAACAAGGGCGGAATCATCTGCACGTCTTTGAGCTTGGTGTAGCGAAGCCCGCGCGCTTCGCCCTGGTCGGGGACGAAGGTGTCGGGGAGCGCGGCGAAGAAATCCCAATGCGCGCGGTGGTCGGCGCGCACCGATGCGCGCGGCGCCATGTTGATGGCTTTGCGCGCGACGTTGCTCTTGTCGCGCGCGGGGCAAATCTCGACGCACAGCTGGCAGCCCGTGCAATCCTCGGTCGACACTTGCAGCGTGTACTGCATGCCGGCGAGCTCGCGCCAGCGCGCGTCCTCGAAGTGGAAGCCGGCGGGCGCCCCGCGGGTGGCGTCGGCACCGACGACTTTCGCGCGGATCACCGAGTGCGGGCACACCATCACGCACTTGCCGCACTGGATGCACAAGTCGGGCTCCCACAGCGGGACTTCTTGCGCGATGTCGCGCTTCTCGATGCGGGTGGTGCCGGTGCGATAGGTGCCGTCGACGGGAAACGCGCTCACCGGGAGCGCGTCGCCTTCGCCCGCCAAGAGGCGCGCGACGAAATCGCGCGGGGCGGCGGCCGTCGTCGACGCGGCGGACGCGACCGCGGCGGCGGCGGGGATTTCGACCTCGTGCAGGTGCGAGAGCGCCGCGTCGACCACGGCGTAGTTGGCGCGCACGACGGCGTCGCCGCGCTTGCCGTAGGTCTTCTGGATGTAGCGCTTGATTTGCGCGATGGCTTCTTCGCGCGGGAGCACACCCGCGAGCGCGAAGAACGCGGTCTGCATGATGGTGCTGATGCGCACGCCCATCTGGTGCTCGCGCGCGAGGGCGTACGCGTCGATGCAGTGCACGCGCAGCTTCTTCTGCACGATCTGCGCCTGCACGCGCGCGGGGAGGCGCGACCACACGTCGGCGGCCGCGTGCGGGCTGTTGAGTAACAGCGTGGCGCCGTCGCGCGCCAGCGCGAGGGTGTCGTAGCGGTCGAAAAATCCGAATTGGTGCACGGCCACGAAGTCGGCGTGCTCGATCAGGTAGGGGCTGCGAATCGGCGCGGGACCGAAGCGCAGGTGCGAGATGGTGCGCGCGCCCGCCTTCTTGGAGTCGTAGACGAAGTAGCCCTGCACGAAGCGGTCGGTGTTCTCGCCGATGATCTTGATCGAGTTCTTGTTGGCGCCGACGGTCCCGTCGCTGCCGAGTCCCCAAAACACCGCGCGCACCACGCCGCCCTCGTCGCGCGTGAACGACGGGTCGACGTCGAGGCTGGCGTGGGTGACGTCGTCCTGGATGCCGACGGTGAAATGGTTCTTGGGCGTCGCGCGCGCGGCGTCGTCGAAGACCGCCTTCACCATCGCGGGCGTGAACTCCTTGGACGAGAGCCCGTAGCGGCCGCCCACCACGCGCGGCGCGCGCGCGAAGCGCGGCTTCGCGCCCTGCGCGTCCTCGTAGAGCGCGGTGACGACGTCTTGGTAGAGCGGCTCGCCCGCGGCACCCGGTTCCTTGGTGCGGTCGAGTACCGACACGACGCGTGTCGACTTGGGCAGCGCGTCGACGAGCGCGCGCGCGTCGAAGGGACGAAACAGGCGCACCTTCACCGCGCCCACCTTGTCGCCGCGCGCGACCAGCGCCGACACCGTCTCTTCGATGGTCTCGCACGCCGAGCCCATGGCCACCACCACGCGCTCGGCGTCGGCGGCGCCCACGTAGTCGAACAAGTGGTAACGCCGCCCCGTGCGCGCGGCGAGCGCGTCCATGGTGCGCTGCACGATCGCGGGCGTCGCCGCGTAGAACGGGTTGGCCGCTTCGCGGGCCTGGAAGTAGGTGTCGGGGTTGTGCGCGGTGCCGCGCACCACCGGGTGGTCGGGCGAGAGCGCGCGGGCGCGGTGCGCGCGCACCGACGCGGCCGGCAACAGCGCGCGCAAGTCCTCGTCGGAGAGGACGTCGATCTTCTGCACTTCGTGCGAGGTGCGGAATCCGTCGAAGCTGTGGAGGAACGGCACCCGCGCGTCGAGGGTCGCGGCGTGCGCGACCAGCGCCAAGTCCATCACTTCCTGCACGCTCGCCGAAACCAGGATCGCGAAGCCGGTCTGGCGCGCCGCCATGACGTCGCTGTGGTCGCCGAAGATCGAGAGCGCCTGCGCCGCGATCGCCCGCGCCGCGACGTGGAAGACCGTCGGCGTGAGCTCGCCGGCGATCTTGAACATGTT
>CAZLLI010000028.1:0-33602 GCA_964560355.1 uncultured bacterium
AAGATCGTCGACATGATGCTGACCGATTTCCCGAGGCCCGGGAAGTAGGAGCGGCCACGAACACCGTTCGCCGCGCCTTCGACCGCGCGTTCTTCCAGCGCTACTACCACGCGCCGCGCACCGCGGTGGCGTCGTTCGACGACGTGCTGAAGCGCGCGCGCTTCGTCACGAGCTACCTCGATCATTTGCAGGTCGACGTGGAGCGCGTGCTCGACGCCGGGTGCGGGACGGGGTTGTGGAAGCGCGCGCTGGCCAAGATCGACCGCGACATCGAGTACGTCGGCATCGACCCCAGCGAGTACGCGTGCGCGCGCTACGGGTGGACGCGGTGCGCGATCGACGAGTTCGCGACGCGGCGCAAGTTCGACTTGGTGGTGTGCCAGGACGTGCTGCAGTACGTCGACGACGCGGCCGTGACGCGCAGCTTCGCGGCCATCGCGCGCGCGTGCCGCGGCGCCCTCTACTTCGACGTCCCCACGCGCGACGACATCGACGACCGTCTGCTCGACATGAGTCGCACGGACCGGTCGATGCGCGTGCGCAGCGCGGCATGGTACCGCGCGCGGCTGGTGCACGACTTCGTCAACGTGGGCGGGGGCGTATTCCTGCGCAGGGGAGCGAAAGCGGTGGCGCTGGCGCTCGAGCGCGTCAATCCTTGACGTCGCGGATGATGTAACCGCCCGAGCGCTCGTCGGGCTCGATGTCGATGAGCCCGGCCTGCTCCATGCTTTTCAGGAGATCGTTGAAGCCGCGGAAGCCGTAGTACGACTCGTTGAAGCCGGGCTGTTGGCGCTTGATGGCCTGCTTCACCATCGAGCCCCAAATCTCGTCTTCGTCGCCACGCTCATCCCACAGCATGTCGATGGTGTCCAGCACCAGGTCGAACGCCTTCTGGCGGCGCTCCTCGCTGTCCGCGTCGCCCGCGCGCGGCGCGGCCGCCTTGGCCTTGGGCGCGGCGCGCTTGCGGCTCTTGCGGCGCTTCTCGTGCTCGCGCACGAGGTCGTCGTAGAAGATGAATTCGTCGCACGCGCCGGTGAACAAGTCGGAGGTCGAGTTCTTCACCCCGACACCGATCACAATCTTGTTGTTCTCGCGCAGCTTCGTCACGCAGGGCGAAAAATCCGAGTCGCCGCTCAAGATCGCGAACGTGTTGACGTGCGGCTTGGTGTAGCACAGGTCGAGCGCGTCGACCACCATGCGGATGTCGGCGGAGTTCTTGCCCGACTGGCGCACGTGGGGAATCTCGATCATCTCGAAGGCGGCCTCGTGCATGGGGCGCTTGAAGTCTTTGTAGCGATCCCAGTCGCAATACGCCTTCTTGACCACGATGCTGCCCTTCAAGAGCAAGCGCTCGAGCACGCGGCCGATGTCGAACTCCGCGTAGCGCGACTCGCGCACACCGATGGCGATGTTCTCGAAGTCGCAGAAGACGGCGATGCTGGCGGTTCGGTCCCTGTCATTCTTTTCGGGCATGAATACCTCGGATAGTTTCGGCGCGGGTGAATCTCCGCGCGCGCCGGAGGATAGCACGGGGCGCGGGGGCCAGCAACGGCGGGTCTTGACGGCGGGCGGGTCAGGGCGTACCGTTCGGCGATTCGCGAACGCGCCGGTCCCACGGTCCGGCGCCCCAAACGATGGAAACACCCCGCCCGCCCCAACCACCCGACGGCGACAACGGATCGCGATCGGAGACGCCGATCAGCTTGCGCACGCGCGTGCGTTCGATCCTGATCGGACCGCCGCGCGATCTCCGCGACCGCTCCGTCTACGAGCACATCTCGCTGATCGCGTTTCTCGCGTGGGTGGGTCTGGGCGCCGACGGGCTGTCGTCGTCGTCGTACGGTCCCGAGGAAGCGTTTCGCGCGCTCGGTGACCACACGTACCTCGCGGTCGGCCTCGCGCTCTTGACCGCGATCACCGTCTTCGTCATTTCGACCGCGTACAACTACGTCATCGAGCTGTTCCCGCACGGCGGCGGCGGCTACTTCGTCGCCACCAAACTGCTCGGCAATCGCGTGGGCGCGGTGTCGGGTGCCGCGCTGGTGGTCGACTACGTGCTGACCATCACCATCTCGATCGCCGCCGCGGGCGACGCGCTCTTCAGCTTGTTCCCGGTCGAATATCAAGCGTGGAAGCTGCCGGTCGAAGTCTTGCTCATCGTCGTGTTGCTGCTCTTGAACCTGCGCGGCGTGCGCGAGTCGGTGCTCGCGCTGACGCCGATCTTTCTCGTCTTCCTGGTGACCCACATCGTGCTGATCGTGGGCGCGACCATGATGCACGCGTCGGTGGCGGCCGAAACCGCGCGCGAAGTGCAGACCGGCTTCAACAACGGCCTGGCGACGCTGGGGGCGGGCGGGCTCGCGCTCCTGTTCATCCACGCCTACTCGCTCGGCGGCGGTACCTACACCGGTATCGAGGCGGTGTCGAACGGACTCGCCATCATGCGCGAGCCGCGCGTGCAAACCGGCAAGCGCACCATGCTCTACATGTCGATCTCGCTCGCGTTCACCGCCGCGGGGCTGATCCTGTGCTACCTGTTGTGGGACGTGCGCCACGTGGAAGGCAAGACCATGAACGCGGTGCTCGCAACCGCGTTCGCCGGGCACTCCGCGGTGGGGGAAGCGTTCACCATCGTCACGCTGATATCGGAAGGCGCGCTCTTGGTGGTGGCGGCGCAGGCCGGCTTCGTGGGCGGCCCGCGCGTACTCGCCAACATGGCGGTCGACTCGTGGATGCCACACCGCTTCGCGGCGTTGTCGGACCGGCTGGTCACCGGCAACGGCGTCATCCTGATGTGCATCGCGTCGCTGGCCGCACTCTTGTACACGCGGGGCGAGGTCTCTCACATCGTCGTCATGTACTCGATCAACGTGTTCGTCACCTTCTCGCTCTCGATGCTGGGCATGTTCCTGTACGCGCTGCGCACCAAGAAGAAGGAGCGCCGCACGCGGCGACGCCTCCTGTTGTTCTCGTTCGGCCTGGTGCTGTGCGTGACCATCCTGGTCATCACCACCATCGAAAAATTCACCCAGGGCGGCTGGGTGACGCTGATCGTGACCGGCGCGGTGGTCGCGCTGTGTTTCGGCATTCGCCGCCACTACGAGAACGTGTCGCGCAAGGTGGCGAAGCTCTACGAGTCGCTGATCGAAGTCCCGCGGGCGCCCGACGCCCCCGACGAGCCGCTCGAGCCCAAGCCCGCCGACGCCGTCGCCGCCATCCTGGTGGGCGACTACGGCGGCGTGGGACTGCACACCTGCTTGAGCGTGTTCGCAAAGTTCCCCGGCCACTTCCAGGGCGTGGTGTTCGTGTCGGTGGGCGTCGTCGACTCGAAGGAGTTCAAGGGCGAAGGCACGGTCGACGCGCTGCGCGAGCACCTCGAGTCGGACATGCAGCGCTACGTCGCTTTTGCGCGCAAGCAGGGGATCCCGGCCACGTATCGCTACTCGATCGACACCGAAGCGGTGGAAGGCGCCGAGCGCCTGTGCCTCGACGTCGCGAGCGAGTTCCCGCACGTCATGTTCTTCGCCGGCAAGGTGATCTTCGGCAAGGAACAGTGGTTCCACCCGCTCCTGCACAACGAGACCGCGTACGCCATCCAGCGCCGCCTGCAGTGGGCGGGCCAGATGGTGGTCGTGGTCCCCATCCGAGTCATGTAGAGCGCGTGTGTCCCCCGACGCACCGTTTGCATCGCGGTGCGGAGGGGACAACGAGCTCTACTTCACCCCCGAATCGAAGACGACACCCCTCGCCGTGTATGCTATCGTGATCGGCGCCAATCCGCGCACGATCCAGGAGGTCCATTCGTGGGAAAGATTCTTGCCATCGTCGTCGTCGTGGTGCTCGTGTTCCTCGCCATCAGCGGCGTGTCGGGCTATAACCGCGTGGTCAAGCTCGACCAGGGCGTCGCGCAGTCGTGGAGCCAAGTCGAGACGCAGTACCAGCGCCGCGCCGACTTGATCCCCAACTTGGTCGAGACGGTCAAGGGCGCGGCCAACTTCGAGCAGGAAACGCTCACCAAGGTGATCGAAGCGCGCGCCGCCGCGACCCAGATCAAGGTCACGCCCGAGATGCTCAACGACCCGCAGGCGCTGCAGAAGTTCGAGCAGGTGCAGGGCGACCTCACGTCGGCCTTGTCGCGCTTGCTCGTCACGGTCGAGAAGTACCCCGAGCTCAAGGCCAACGCGAACTACGTCGCGCTGCAAGACGAGCTCGCGGGCACGGAGAATCGCATCGCCAACGAGCGCCGTCGTTTCACCGAGTCGGTGCAGACCTACAACACCGCGGTGAAGAGCTTCCCCATGAACCTGCTCGCGGGCATGTTCGGATTCGCGCCCAAGGCGTACTTCGCGGCCCAAGAAGGCGCGCAGGAAGCGCCCAAGGTGAATTTCTAGCCGAACGTGCACACTCCCCGCATCGCGTTCGTAACGCTCGCGCTGGTGGCGCTGCCGGTGTTCGCACCGGCGGCGCCCACCGTGCGCTCGCGCCTGCCCGAAGCCCCGCCGCGCTTTCTCTACGACGAACCCGGCGTGCTCTCGTCCGAGGAGCGCCGCGCGCTCGAAGACACGCTGATGGCGTACGACCGGCGCGGCCTCGAGATCGGCGTCGCCATCTTCAAATCGCTGCACGGAGACCCCATCGAAGACCTCTCCATGGCGCTGGCGGAGAAGTGGAAGCCCGGCAACGCCGAGCGCGACAACGGCGCGCTCATCGTCGTCGGCATGGACGAGCGCAGCGTGCGCATCGAAGTCGGCTACGGGTTGGAGCCCGTGATCACCGACGCGATGGCGGGGCGCATCATTCGCTACGACATCGGGCCGTCGTTCCGCGAGGGGCGCTACGGCGCGGGCCTCATGAACGCGGTGATGAGCATCGCCAAGCTCGCGCGCGGCGAAACCATCCCCGAGCGATCGCAGGGCGAATTGCCCGCATGGCTGCCGCTGGTGTTCATGCTGATCTTCATCATCGTGGTGCTGTCGATCACCCGGCGGGCGCGACGCGGGTACATCTCGCGCCGTGGCTGGACGGGCGGCGGTTGGGGCGGGCCGTTCATCGGCGGCGGCACCTTCGGGGGCTTCGGCGGCGGCGGTGGGGGCGGGGGCGGATTCAGCGGCGGCTCGTTCGGTGGTGGTTCCTTCGGGGGCGGCGGCGCCTCCGGGAGGTGGTGACGTGAGACAGTCGGAGTCTCGCGTCCTGCGCGCAATCGCGGCGTTTCTCACGGCGGCCGGCGTCGTGCTCGCGATCCTGGCCGCGGGCGTGGTGCTGCGCGAGTTCATCGCCCCGCCCGCGCAGACCTGGTCGGCGTGGACGCGCGGCGCCATTCTGGCGACGAGCCTGCTCGCGATCGTATTCTGCGTCGCCGGAGGCCTGCTCTCCTTCCACGTCCATCGCGCGCGCCGCGACTCCGTGCGCACCTTCCTCACGCGCGACGAGCGCGCGCGCGTCGCGTCCGCGGTGCGCGACGCCGAAGCCAAGACGTCGGGCGAGATCGTCGTGCATGTGGCGCACCGCGCGCACTACCTGCCGACGCTCGACGCGCGCAAGGTCTTCGAGAAGATGGGCATGACGAACACGCGCGAGCGCAACGGCGTGCTCTTTTTCGTTTCGGTGCGCGATCGCAAGCTGGCGGTGATCGGCGACAAAGGCATCCACGAGCACGTCGCGCCCGATTTTTGGGCCGAGATCGTGAAGGACGTCGAGCACCACTTCGCGGAAGGCCGCTTCGTCGAGGGGTTGTCGCAGGCGATCGACCGCGTCGGCGTCGAGCTGGCGCGACACTTCCCGCACCGCGCCGACGACGTCAACGAGCTGCCCGACGTCGGCACCGACGACGACACGCGCGGCTAGGCGCGCAGGTGGCGTTTGGCGGCGGCGAGGAACGCGTCGCGCGCGGCCGCGTGGTCGACGACCGGGCGCGGGTAATTTTCTCCCAGCGACACGCCGGACGCGCGCAGCACGTCGGCCGGCGCTTCCCACACGCGGTGGATCCACTTCGCGGGCGCGCGCGCGAGCTCGGGCACCCAGCGCCGAACATAGTCACCCTGCGGGTCGAATTTTTCTCCCTGTAGAATCGGGTTGAACACGCGGAAGTACGCCTGCGCGTCGCACCCGCACCCCGCCGACCACTGCCACCCGAAGTTGTTCTGCGCCCAGTCGCCGTCGGTGAGGTACTTCATGTAGTGCGCTTCGCCGCGGCGATAGTCGATGCGCAGGTCCTTGGTGAGAAAGCTGGCCGCGATCATGCGCGCGCGGTTGTGCACGAAGCCCTCGCCGAGGAGTTGGCGCGCGGCCGCGTCGACCACCGGATAGCCCGTGCGTCCCTCCGCCCACGCGCGCCAGTGCGCGTCGTCCCACACCCACGGGAATCCCTCGAAGCCGCCGCGAAACGGACGCGCGAGCACGTCGGGCCGGTCCCACAATGTCGAGTGCGCGAACTCGCGCCACACCAGCTCGTTCTTGAACACGCGCGCCGCCTTGGTGTCGCCGAGCGCGCCGATCGCCGTCCACACCGCGCGCGCCGACAGCGTCCCGAACTTCAGGTCTTGCGACAGGCGGCTGGTGCCGTCGTGGTCCATGCGATCGCGCTCGACGTCGTAGTGCGCCGCCACTCCCGACACGAAGGCGTCGAGTCGCGCGCGCGCCGCGGTTTCGCCGCCCGCGAGCAGGCGCGGGTTGCGGGCGATCCCGAGTGAGTCGAGTGTGGGGAGCGTCGCATGGGGCGCGTCGATATCGGGTGGGAGCGGCGGCAACGACGAGGGGGCCGCGACCGGCTTCGCGACGGACGCGGTGGCGAGAAACGCGCGCGCGAAGGGAGTGAACACCGAGTACGGCGCTCCGCTCGAGGTGCGCAGCGTCGCGGGCGGTAGCAGCGTCTCGCCTTCGAAGAGAACGAAGGGAACGCGCAGCGCTTCCGCGACGCGCCGGTCGCGCTCGCGCGCGAACGGCTCCACCCAGCGGTGCGCGACGACGCGGTCGACGTTCCAGCGCGCGGCAAGTTGCGGCACCACGTCGACGCTGCGTCCCTCGACCAGCACCAACCGCGAGCCCAGCGCGGCGATCCGCCCCGACAGCTCGCCGAGCGACTCCAGGAGGAACTGCGCGCGGTGCGGGAGCTCGCGCGCGCGCGCGGGCGCGAAGAAGTACGGGTCGACCACGAAGAGCGGAATCGTCTCTCCGCGCGCGACCGCGTCGACGAGCGGCGGGTGGTCGCCGACGCGCAGGTCCTTGCCCCGGAACCAAACCAGCGTGCGCATGGCGGCCTACTCTACCGAAGCCGCCCGCGCGTGGCAAACCCGTGTGCGCGGCCCGTCGCCACGCCCGGCGTCTTTCTGTTATAATCGAGGTCCGACAAAACGCGGTTTCCTCGCTTTCTCATCGGACGTCCAGCGCAGTTGAACACACAGCATTCGAGTCACTAACGTGTGCGGGATTCTCGGCTATTACAACGTGCGCGGCGGCTCCATCGAGCGTTCGCCCGACGAGATCGCGCAGCTCCGCGACCTGATGCGCCACCGCGGCCCCGACGCGTGCGGCTACGCGGAGGCGAGTGACCGCAGCTGGGCGCTCGCGCACCGTCGCCTCTCCATCATCGACCTGTCCGAGAACGGCCGCCAGCCCATGCGTGAATCGTCCGGGCGCCTCCACCTGTGCTACAACGGCGAGATCTACAACTACCGCGAGCTGCGCAGCGAGCTCAAGTCGCGCGGCCACACCTTCTTCTCCGAGTCCGACAGCGAGATCATCCTGCTCCTGTACCGCGAGATGGGGGTCGAGTGTCTGTCGCGCCTGCGCGGGATGTTCGCGATTATCATCGTCGACGAGGCGCGCGGGTGCATGGTGATCGCGCGCGACCCGGTGGGGAAGAAGCCGCTCTACTACGGTCTGGTGGGCGACAACGTGATCGTCGCCAGCGACCCCGGTGTCATCTCGCGCGACCGCGCGTACCGGAAGGCGGTCGACCCCAACGGGCTCTACTCGCTGCTCACGATGGGAGCGGTGAAGTCGCCCGACACCTTGTTCGCCGGCATTCGCAAGCTGGAGCCGGGGCGCTATCGCGTCGTCGACCGTACCTTCCGCATGGAGGATCCGTCGACGCCGTATTTTCGTTTCGATCTCAAGAAGAAGGGCGAGCTCGACGGCGGCGACGCCGCGATCGGCGAAATGGATCGCCTCCTCGACCAAGCCGTCGCGCGGCGCATGATCAGCGACGTGCCGTTCGGCATCTACCTCTCCGCCGGCATCGACTCGGCGCTGATCTTGAGCTATATGTCGGGCCACACCGACCGCGTCAACACGTTCTCCATCGACATGGCGATGTCGGAGTCGTCGCGCCGCGAGATCGAGGTGGCGCGCGAATTGGCGCGCACCTTCAAGACCAACCACCACGAGGTGCAAATCACCGACGCCGAGTACATCGAGATTTTGGGCGACGTTGTCCTCGGCCAGAGCACCATGTCGATGCCGGACTCCGTGTTGTTGGCCAAGCTCTCGCGCCTCGCGCGCGCGAACGGCGTGATCGTGATCGAGACCGGCGAGGGCGCCGACGAGCTGTTCTTCGGCTACCAGGGTTATCTGCCGACCCTGAACGAGAGCTACCAGAAACTCCAGCGCGGGCGCGTGCCGCGCGCGGTGGCGCGCGCCGCGCACGCGTTCGGCGGCGGCGCGCACGCCGACCACCGCGCCTATCTGGTCGACGCACTCGACATGCGCTCGCGCGGCCTCGTGATCGGCGATTTCCACTACCAGCCCTTCCTGAGCTACCAGGCGCAGCGGCGCGTGCGGCGCTACGCCGGCGTCGCGGCGGCGAAGGACAAGTTCGAGATGCTGAACACGGTGGTGGCGACGCAGGTCGACCGCTACCAGAACTACGCGCCGTCGACGCTGAGCTTTCTGTGGAACGTGAGCTACCGGTGGGCGGATCTTCTGCTCGACCGCATCGACAGCGCCACCATGTCGGCGGGGATCGAAGCGCGCGCGCCGTTTCTCGACGTCGACGTGATCAACTTTGCGCTCTCGCTGCGCGACGACCTCAAGGTGCGCAACGGGACGTCGAAGTACATCCTGCGCGAGATCGCTGCGAAGCGCATCTCGCGCGAGCACGCCACGCTCCCCAAGCGCGGGTTCGGCGGCGGCAACGACAACATGCTGAATGGAACGGTGTGCGCGTTCATGCGCTCGCGCGTAGAGGCGTCGCGCAGCTATCGCGAGGCGCCGCTCATCGATCTCGGCGAGATTGCAACCCCGTCGCAGCTATTCACCGTCGCGCAGTTCCACGCGTGGGCGGATCGCTGGATGTGACGCCTACGCCTTGGTGGCGTGGATGTCGTACCACGCCGACGGGGACGCCCCCGAGCGGCTGCCGCGCCAGCGCGCGATGGTCTCCTCGAACGAATACCACCGGCCGTCGCTGATCCACGGCAGCGGGCCCGAGCTGCGACCGGAGACGAAAAAGCGTCCCGCGCGCTTGACCATGAGCGGCTCGCGCAGCCCCAGGCGCTCGGCCAGCCGCAGCGCGACGCGGTCGCGCAGATTCGACTCGTTCGCGAGCTCGCGGAACGAAATCTGGTTGATGATCTTGAAACGGTCGTAACCGATGGCGCGCGCGTGCTCGACCAGTTCTTCCACATCGGGGCCGACTTCGAAGGAGAGAAAGCGCGGGCGTCGATCTGCGGCCAGATTGAGGATGCACAAGCGGTCGGCGCCCTCGATGTCGACCTTCAAGTAGTCGGGCACGCCGTAGCGGTCGAACAATTCCTGCACGCGCAAGCCGGGAGCCGTGATCGAACCGATGGGCTGGCGGCCGGCGACGCGCTCGCCGAACAACGAGCTCGAGCCCAGATCGTCGCCGCTCAACATCAGCTCGACGGGTTCGCCGTTCTCGGAGATGGCGGCGTTGACCACCGTGAGCTGGCCCGCCGCGATCTGCGGCGCGAAGCGCTGCTGCGCGCGCTCGACGAAGGCGCGGTTCGCCTCCACCGCGACGACGCGGTTCCCCGTCTCGAGGTAGTACGCGGTGTCGGCGCAGTCGTACATGCCGATGTCGAAGATGGTGGTCATGCGGCTCCCGAAGCTGTCGTGGAGTGATCGTAGCACATCGGTGCGCCGTCACGCGGGCGAGCGCTTGCCGACGAGTGACTTGAGGTCGTCGAGGCGTACCAGCTTCGCCCACCAGCACACCGCCGCGTACATCGCCATGTAGATGACGCCGGCCGCGGCCATCTCGTAGAACTTGGTGACGGGGTAGCGCTGGTACAAGAACCACATCACGACGCCCGGCGCCAACGCGGCGAGAAAGCGCTTGCCGAGCTCGCGCGCGGGGAACAAGGCCGACATGGGGGCGCCGATTAGGCGCGACGAGTACCAGAGGCTCAACGTGCTGATCGACGTCATCGTGGTCAGCGTCGCGAGCGCCACCCCGATGGGGCCGATCCAGAACAAGAGCCCGATGCCGAGCGGCACGTTGACCACAAAGCCGACGATGAAGCACACGAGCAGGAACGGCGTGCGATTGAAGGCCTGGACGATGGCGCCGGTTTCCACCGAAGAGCGCAGAAACAGCACCATGTACACCATGAAGAAGGGAACGGCGCCGGCATACTCCTCGGTGAAGAGAATCGTGATGAACGGGCGCGCGGTGAACATCAGGAACACGAAAATGGGGAGAAAGAGCACCGACGTCTTGAGCAGCGTGCGCCGCGACAATTCGGCCATGGCGTCGTAGCGGCCGGCCTTCTGGTACTGCGCGAGGAGGGGAAACGTCACGTTGCCCACCGACGTTTGCAACACGTTGATCAGCGGGAGCTGAAACGCCCCGACACTATAGACGGCGAGCATCTCGCGCCCGAGGTAGCGGCTCACGATGAACTTGTCGGTCTGGGCGAGGAACGTCACCGCGATGCCCGTCAATCCCACCGGCACCGCGAACGACGCCTGCTCGCGCAGCGACCGCCACGACACCGCCCGCAGCGAATAGCCGTAGCGCGCGTGTGTGTACAGCACCGCGAACAGGAAGCGCGCCATCCCGAACAGCGCCAGCGCCCAGATGATCGAGCTGACGTCGCGCCACGTGTAGGAGGCGACGATGACCACCACCGCTTGCAGGCCCCACACGCTGGCGTGGTAGATCGATTGCGCGACCGGCTGACCCTGCGCGACGAACGCGACCTCCATGTAGTCCGACACCACCATGAAGAGCGTGAAGAGCGAGAGGCGCCAATAGAACGCGCGCGCGGCGGCGCCGAGTCCTTCGCCCAGCGTCCCCGCCATCACCGCGTAGATTCCCATCGCGAGCAGCGACCCGGTCACCAGGAAGAGCGTGGTTTGGGTCAGGTAGGCCGAGCGTTCTTCGCGCGTGTCGATGCGCGGGAGGTAGTAGAGAAGGCTGCGCGGGAAGCCGAGGATCAGGATCGGGGTCAGGGTTTCGAACAGGAGCCAGAACTGGCGATAGTAGCCGTACTCCTCCTTGCTCAAGGTCCGCACGTTGACGAGCGGAACGATGAACATGACCGCGTACGAAACGAGGCGGCCGAGGGTGAGGATTCCGACTTGGTGGCTTAGCGAACGGGACAACGAAGCGCCTCGATACTACCAAAACGGCCGAACGAACGGGTTCGGCCGCGCTTCGATTATAGCAGCACGGCGTGACGGTCGGAACCGGAAAACCGCGTCGCCAAGCGCCGGTTCCGAAGGGCGACGACGGCGAACGACGCCAGCGTGACGCCCGGAATGGCCCAAATGAGAACGTAGGCGACGCGCTCCGCGACCCATTTCTTGATGTGGTACCAGCGCCCCCCCGTCGCGCGGTACACGTGGACCTTCTCGTGGGCGTAGATTTCGACCAGCATGTCGACGGTGGCTTCGTCCCAACCGGCTTCGCGGTAGTGATCGCGCACCAGGTCGGGCTGCCGTTGCACCTCTTCGATGGAGTGCGGGATGACGACACCGTAATCGGGATCCAACAGCCACCAGCGATCGCCGTCGACTTCCGCTTCCAATACGACGTGCTTCGTCAGCGAAACCATGCGGCACTTGATCCCCACGTTCCGCATCACCCTGCCCTCGATGAGCGCCATCTGCGAGCACAACCCGACCCCGCGCTCGATGGCGCGTTTGTAGTACGCAAATTCGTATTTTCGGAACATGGGCGGGTAAACGTAGCTCGCCAGGTAGAGCAAGTAGTTCTCATGGAAGGGAACGCGCAGGTGGTACGTATCGATGCCTTCGTCCTCCCAATAGTGCGCGATGCCGTTGTGCAGGGCCTTGGTGACCGTGATCGCGTATTCCTGGCGGTTTCCGTCGTAGGAGTTGATCCGCTCCCAAACTTGGTCTTCGGTCAGCGTGATCGGCGTTCGCACCTTGGGCTCGTGGTAGATAGCGGGATTGCGCAGGCCCGTGAACAGGCCGATCACGTCGACGACGAGCAGCGCCGACGCGGCCACGACGGTGGGGATCCACCATCGCGAGAGGCGCGGTCGCGGAGGGGGCTGGGTCGTTGAGGGAGCGCGGCCGAAAAATCCCCGCATGCGTCGATCATAACAAAAAAACGGCCCGGGTTCGCACCCGGGCCGTCTTGCATTGCTTCGTTGGGAAGCGGGTCGCGCTTACCAGCGACCGCCGCCGCCGCCGCGACGCTCGCCGCCGCCGCCGCGGCTGAACCCGCCGCCGCCACGACGCTCGCCGCCGCCGCGCGGGCCACCGCCGGTGCGCTCGCGCTCCTGAGCTTCGTTGACCTTGATGGTGCGGCCATCAAGCTCCTGGCCGTCCATGGCAGCCATGGCATCCATGGCGTCCTTCGGATTCGCGAACGAGACAAAACCGAACCCGCGGGAGCGGTCGGTCTCACGGTCCTTGATGACCTTCGCCTCGAGCACCTCGCCGAACTTCTCAAACGCCCGCCGGAGCCCCTCGTCGGTGGTGTTCCAGCTCAAGCTTCCAACAAAAAGTTTCTTAGACACGATACATTCTCCTTTAACGGTTCCCGCGATGCGATAGGCTTCCCAATCTGACAACTAGCTAGTAACTCCGACGAGAATCTCCGCACCATCGGTCAAGACACAAAAGCTAGCATAACTCATTCCCGGGAGGGGTCCAACCAAATTTCTGGGCGGCCGCCGGGACCCCGGGTCGGCAATCCCGCCTCACCCAAACCTAACCGTCGACCTTCCCCTGTTGCACCTCGACGGTGCCCGGCTTCGGCGACGCCTGGCTCTTCGACTTGTACTTGCCCTTGAGCTCGGTGACGACGCAGGTGAATTCGGTCGCGCCGACGTTGTGCGCCGAGCACGTCTCGGCGGGAACGTAGAAAGTGTCACCGACGCCGGCGTCGATCTCGCGCGTCCCGTCCGCGTTGGTGATCGCGAGCTTGCCCGCCGAGGTCACTACCAAGACGTAGTCGGGGTGCGCGTACGAACCGATGCGCTCGCCGGGTTTGAAGCGCGCCTCGAGCACGCGCACGCGTTCGTTTTCCAGCACCACGCGAAAGACGGTCGGTGCGACCGCGATCGGGTCCAACGCGCTCGACTTGGCCGGCTTCGACGTTCCCTTCGACGACGGCGGGTCGGCGACGGCGTCGCGCGCGAACGGCGCGATCGCCAAGAGGACGGCAATCAGAATGAGGCGTGGCACGACGGACCTCCTTGGTTGATCAGCGCGTGCGCGGGAGGAACGGGGTCGGATAGCGCCCGGTGAAGCACGCGTGGCAGAAATCGGTGGGGCTCGCGAACTCGCGCGCCACCGCGTCGAGCCCCTCCAGCGATAGATACTCGAGCGAGTCGGCGTCGATGCCCTTCGCGATCTCGGCGATGCTCTGGTTGGCGGCCGCGAGCTCGTCCATTTCGGGGGTGTCGATGCCGTAGTAGCAGCACCCGATGATGGGCGGCGAGGCGACGCGCACGTGCACGTCCACGTCGCGGCGCGCGAGGCCGGCCTCCTCGGCGGCGTCGCGGATCATCGCGATCAAGATGCGCAGCGTGGTCGAGCGCACCAGCGAATCGTCGACCAAGAGGAAGCGTCGATACTGGCGCAGCAGCTGGTGCATCACCGTGAACTTGAGGCGCACGAGATCCTCGCGGTTGGCCTGGCCTGCGATCTGGAAGGTGCGCGGGATGTACGGGTTGCGCACCAAGAGCTCGCGCAGCGGGAGCGCGCTTTCGCTCGCGTAGCCGACCGCGGCGTAGCGGCCCGAGTCGGGGACGGGGACGACGGCGGCGTCCGCGAGCGGGTGCTCCGACGCGAGCCGGCGCCCCAGCAAATAGCGAAAGTGCCCGACTTCCTTCTCGTCCGCGAACACGCGGCTGTCGGGTCGCGCGAAGTAGATCGGTTCGAAGATGCACTGCTGGCGCGGCGTGCGCGTCGGCACCGCCTGGTAGTGCTCGCGCTTGCCGAACACGTCGAAGCGAATCACTTCGCCGGGATACACCTCGCGCTCGATGGTGGCGTCGCGCTCGTGGAACGCGCACGACTCCGACGCGTACACCACCGCGTCGCGCCAGCGCCCGAAGTAGAGCGGGCGAAATCCGTGCGGGTCGCGATACAGATAGAGCTCGGTGAGCGTCATCAGGCAGCCCGAGTACGCGCCTGGCGTGGTTTCCATCAGGCGACGAATCCCGGCCACCAAGTCGCCGCCGTGCTCGCGCGCGCCGTGCAGGATCTTCTTCAGGATGACTTCGCCGTCGTTGCCCGAGAGCATGACGGTGCCGGACTTCTCGAGGTCTTGAATCTCTCGTTGCAAGAGCGGCAGGTCGCCGTTGGTCGCGTTGGAATAGAAGCCGTCGAGCAGCGTCATCCAGTGCGGCTGGGCCGAGATGGCGTCGGTGCCGCCCGCGGTGGCGTAGCGCGTCTGCGCGATCGCAATCAACGGGCGCGCGGAGGAGAACTCGTCGCGGCGTTCCTTGGTGAAGACCTGCGAGACGAGCCCGCGGTCTTTGAAGTGCGAAAATTTGCGCCCGTTGCTGTACGTGCAGCCGAAGTTTTCCTGGCCGCGGTGCTGCAGATTGAAGCCTTGCAGGCCGAAGAACTTGACCAGTCCCGGATCCCATTCCCGGGCGCAATATCCGAGGATGCCGCACATGGGTTGGTGAGCGCCGCGACGCGGCGGGGCGTTATCTTACGACGCCGCGTAGGCGTCCGCTACACCCAACTGCACTTCGTTCACGATTCGACTGATGCGCGTCACGAGGCGGACCTGCGAGCCGGTCGGGATGCGCACGTTGTCGGGGAGTTGGATGGCGCTGGTGGTCAGCGTATCGCGGAAGAACATCGCGGCCCGCAACGCTTCGGTGAGCGGGAGGCCGAGCGCGTGAGACGCCTGCCCGTAGCTGTGGCCAATCGTGCGGGCCTGGGCGAGCTGCGGCCCGTCGTCGTCCTCTGCGGTGAGGTACTCGAGGATCAAGCCCATCAGCTGCTGACCCATCTGGCGATTGCGGTCGCGGGCGCCGCCGTCGTGCTGCTTGAGCCAGCGCTCACCTTCTTGGGCGGCGAGCTGCTTGCGCGCCATCGCGAGCGCCTGGTCGGCCCAAATTCGTTCCACCGGGCCGACTTTGCGGACGGCGTGGCGGCGGGCGGCGATGTGGCGGACGTCGGACGCCGCGAACCGGCGATGCCCTCCCGGGGTCAGGAATACCGGGACCTGCCCGGAGTCGGCCCACCGCCGCAGGGTGGTGGGATGGACCCGGAGGGCTTCGGCCGCCTCAGTCAGGGTTAGCCAATCGGTGGCTTCGTGAGTGGGTTCTTGACTCGCCATAGATTCTATGTTTCAATCTGCGAAACTATGTAAAACTACATCGTCGTGATTCGGATTTCAATGTCGAACTCTCAGGCCGCAACCGGAGTCCCGACGATCATCGAAACCTTAACACGGGGGACCGCAGCCATGAAACTGCCATACCGACTAGCCATCGCACTCTCACTCTCGGCCTTGATCGCTATCGCTGCTTGCGATGACGAGAACAACCCCACCGGGGGCGGGCCGACCACGGGCAAGGTATCGGGGACGGTCACGTTCACCGGTACGTGGCCCGTAACAGGCGAAGTTCAGGTCTCGATCTACAGCACGCTGCCACCGCCGTTCTATGTTCCCATGGGTCCCCCCGACGCGTTCAGCAATCCCATCGCGGGTTCACCGGCGACGTACGACTATGAGTTGAGCGGACTCGACTTCGGCGATTACGCCGGCATCTACGTGAGCTGGCGCGACCCGGCCAATCCGTCGAGTGCGAAGCTCCTCGGGATGTATTGGATCTACGTCGACAGTCTCGGCATCGTCGACGGCGGACCCTACGACGGAACGCCGAAGGCGCCGTACCCGACGCCGGTGCCGCTGAATTCGGCGAACGCCAATCGGGCGAATCTCGACATTCTGGCGGACCTGAACCTGTCGCAGTAGTTTCGCGGCGGTCCGTTACGACGATGCGTGGTGCGCTGCATCTAGGTCGAGGTCTGCTCGTCGTCGCCGCGACGGCGATCGTGATCGCATTGCCGGCCAGCGCGCGCTCCGAGGGCGCGCTGGTCGGCGTCGTCATCGGTCGCGTCACCGACTCCAAGACGGGCGCGGCGCTGGGCTACACCAACGTCGCGGTCGAACGCACCGCGCGCGGTGCCATCGCCGACGCGCGCGGCGGCTACGTCATCGCGTCGCTTCCCGCCGGTTCGTACACGCTCGCGTTTTCGCGGGTGGGCCACACCACGCTGCGCAAGACCGACGTCGTCGTGATGACGGGCGACACCACGCGCGTCGACGTCGCGCTCGAGCAGGCGCTCATCGAAGCCAACGCGGTGGTCGTCACCGCCGCGCGTGCCGAACAAACCACGCGCATGGCGCCCGCCAGCGTGTCGGTGATCAACGAAGACGAAATCGCGGCCAAGGCGCCGGCCACGTTCGACCAGGCCCTCGAGTCGGTGCCCGGATTGAACGCGTACCGTTCGACGGGCGGCATCTCGGTGCAATCGATCCAGATTCGCGGGAGCTCCGACGTCGCCGGCGGCGGCGTCGGCAATCGCGTGCTGCTCCTCATCGACGGGCGCCCCGCGCTGACCTCGGACTCGGGGGGCGCGTTCTGGAGCCTGGTGCCGGTCGCGTTCATCGACCACGTCGAAGTGGTGAAGGGCGCGTTCTCGAGTTTGTACGGGTCGACGGCGATGGGTGGCGTCGTCAACGTCATCACGCGGCGGCCCGGCCCCGTCGCCACCGGAAAGCTCGAGATGAAGCTCGGCTTCTTCGAAGAGCCGAGCGCGATCGCATACACCGACGACACGCCGCTGCAAAACGAAATCAACCTGGACTATTCGGGGAAGGTGGGGAAGACCAGCTTCCTCGTGAGCGGCAGCCGCAAGGAGTCGGACGGTTACAGCGAGAACTCCGCGTACACGTTCTACGACGGCTACGGCAAGCTGATGTGGGACCTGGGCGCGTCGCGTACGGTCGAGCTCACGCTGGGCGGCGGCAGCGCCGAGAACGACTACCCGCACGCGTGGCTGAGCGCGGCGGAGCCGCTCGAGGTGCGCGAGTCGTACGCCGACGACTATCAGGAGAAGAAGTACGGCAACATCGACCTGTTGTACTGGGGCTTCAGCGGCGAAGACATCAAGTATTCGCTGCGCACGTATTACTTCCACCACGAGCAGCTCACGTTCTTCAACCAGGACGACCCCGACCTCGAGATCCCGGGCAACGAGCCCTACGGATTCAAGACCAACATCGACGGCGACAAGATCGGGAGCCTGCTGCAGCTGGAAGCGCGCCTCGGCGCGCGCAACCACGTCGTGGTGGGATTCGACTATCAGCTCGACCACGTCGACTCCGCGCCCGACACGATTCTGTACGGCAACCACCAGATCGACAACTACGCGGCCTTCGTGCAGGACGACCTCACGCTGGCGCAATCGCTCACCGCGACGCTGGGCGCGCGCTACGACTGGAATCGCCTGGTCGGAGTGCGCACGCTGGAGCAGATGAGTCCCAAGCTCGCGCTGGTGTGGACGGCGACGCCGGAAGTCTCGATACGCGCGCTCTACGGGCAGGCGTTCCGCGCGCCCACCATCGCGGAGATGTTCACCGAGCGCGAAATCGGCGGCGGCATCGACATCGTCCCCAACCCCGACCTCGACGCCGAGCGCCTCACCATGTCGGCCGAAGTGGGCGCGCGCTGGAGTCCCAAAGATGCATTCAACCTCGACGTCGCGGCGTATCGCTACGAGTACGAAGACCTGATGTACTTCGCCGACGTGTCGGCCGAGGTGGGGGTGCCGTTCGCGTACCAAGTGCAGAACTTGCAGAGCGCGCTGATGGAGGGGGTCGAGACCACGCTGCAGTCGCACTGGCGCGCGCTCAGCGCCTTCGCGACGTATTCGTATCTGTACGCGCGCGACGAATCGCCGGGCCGCACCGACGACTTGCTCGCGTACCGCCCCGAGCACACGGCGGCGCTGGGCGCCGACGTCGCCTGGGATCGCTGGACCATCCACGGCGACGCGCGCTACCGCAGCCAGATCGACGAGGTGTTCCTGTACCCGCTGCAAGCCCCGGCCGCGTTCTGGGTGTTCAACGGCGGCGCGCAGTACCGGCTCGCGCGCTCGTGGCTGTTGTCCGCCAAGGTCAACAACGTGTTCGACGCTTCCTACGAGGAGTTTGCGCGCTACCGCATGCCGGGCCGCAATTGGCTGTTCGGCGTCGCGTTCGATCTGTAGTAACTTCTCCGGATGAATCTCCATCTCGCCGCGCTGTTGGTGTTCGCGTGCGCGTGGGCCGACGTCGCGCTCGCGTCCGAGCGGCCCTCGCGCGTCCCCACCTGAAGCGGCTGACCCGGCGAGGGCGCGCCGCTCCGGGGGAGCGGCCTTCATACCAGCTGGACCGTTTCGGCCCGCTACGTCGACACCGAAGAAGAACGGCCGCGCTGGCGGCTGACCGCGAACTACCGCGTGCTGCGCATCGCGCAGGTCGGAATCGAGTACAATCCCGTGGTGAGCGAAGTGGTGCCGCTGGCGACGGTCTTTCTGCTCACCGAGACCGACCGCCGCCCCGCGCTCTTCCTCGGCACCAGCTCGGACCGCATTGGCTCGCCGGAGGGAACGCAGTCGTACTATCTCACGGCGTCGAAGATGGCGCCTTGGATCCCGTTCTCGGTGTACGCGAGCGTCAACTATTCCGAGTGGGACGAAGGGATCAACTTCCCCTTCGGCGGCGAGTGGGACATCCACGGCGGATTTTCGGCGCGCGCGATGTACGACGGCAATCAGCCGCACGCGATGCTGAACTGGTTCGGCGAGCGCTTCGGTGTGAGCGTGATGGCGGTTTGGTTGGACACGTTCGGGATTTCGGTGGCGGGAGGATTTTGATGAGATTCGTGATCGCGATGTGCGCGGTGTGGCTGGGCGCGACGGGCGTCGCGCGCGCCGAAAAGGCGGAGAAGGCGCTGTGCGTGGTGTGCGCGACCCACGGCGAGACGGAGCCGGAGGACGTCGCGGCGACGCGCGTCTACCAAGGCGCCACCTACTACTTCTGCTCGAAGAAGTGCGCGGACACGTTCGACGCCAACCCCGGCGCCTACGTCCTCACGGCGGACACGGCGCCGGCCGCGTCGTGGACGACGTTGGCGGGCGAGACGCAGGCGTTGGAGTCGCTTCGCGGCCACGTGGTGCTGCTCGACTTTTGGGCCACGTGGTGCAAGCCCTGCATCAAGTCGATGCCGGAGCTCGACGCGATGTACCGCGACTACCAGAAGCGCGGGCTCGTCGTGGTCGGCATTTCCGTCGACCAGGGCGACGACCGCGCGAAGAAGGTGAAGAAGTTCCTCTCCAAGAACCCGGTCGCGTACCCGATCGTGATCGACGGCGCGGAGCACTCGTCGTGGGAGGCGTTCAACGTCGCCGCGCTGCCGACGCTCTACCTCATCGACCGCGAGGGACGCATCGTCGAGCGTTGGATCGGCTTGGTCGACCCGAAGGACGTGCGCGCGTCGGTCGACCGCGTGATCGGAGCGCCAGCCGAATGAGCGACGAAGCCCAACGTCTGCGCCGGGCGCGTTCCTACGACGGAGCCGCGCGCGCGTACGAGCGCTTCAACGCGCCCAAGCTGTTCGACCCGCCCGCGCGCGCTCTCGTCGCCGCGGTGGCGCCTCCGCGCGGCGCGCGCGTGCTCGACGTGGGGTGCGGAACCGGTGCCGTCGCGCGCGCGGCCCGCGCCGCGCTGGGCGACGACGCCTTCGTGGTGGGGATGGATCCCTCGGCCGACATGCTTGGCGCCGCGCGCCGCGGCGGTATCGAGCGCGTGGTGGTGGGCTCGCTGCCGAATCTCCCCTTCGCGAGCGGGTCGTTCGACGTCGTGACGGCCGCGTTCGTGCTGACGCACGTCGACGACGCCGACGTCGCACTCGCCGACATGGCGCGCGTGCTGCGTCCGGGCGGGCGCGTGGGCGTGAGCGCATGGGCTTCCGGCGAAAACGAGTACGCCGCGGCGTGGTCGGAAGTCGTGGCGCGCTACGTCGCCGCCGAGCGCATGACGAACGCGTGCGGTGTCGTCCTTCCCAACGACGCGCGCTTTGCGCAGCCGACGGGCGCCGCGGACGCGCTGCGCGCGGGGGACTTCCGCGACGTGCGCTCGCACGACAAGGACTTCACCTTCCACCTCTCCGTCGACGAGTACATCGAAGGACGCGAAGTGTGCGCGGTCGGGCGCACGCTGCAAACGCTCCTTTCGCCCGACGACTTCCAGCGCTTCCGCGCCGACGCGCGGGCGTCGTTCCACGCGCGCTTCCCGCGCGGCGTCACCTACACGCGCCGCGTCTTCATCGCCACGGGGCAGTTGCTGCCGGGTTAGCGATTCTGCATCATGGCATGGGAGTTGCGGTTCGGGCCCTCCACGCGTCGACGGGTTCGTTCCGCGATCGCTTGACGATCGACCCAACCCATTTGTCGACCAAATAGTTACGGAGGATTCCCGTGCCCCAGAACCCACTCAGCGGTTCGGAAATCTGCCAGCGTCTCGACGACCTAGCGGCCGGCGGGGCTGGATTCGATGCGCTCCTCGAGCGCGCCGTCGACCTCGTCCACAACGCCCATCCGCGCTTTCACTGGACCGGCATCTACGAGTTGTTCCCCGACGATGTGCTGCGCCTGGGCCCGTTCATCGGCGCGCCCACCGACCACGTCTTCATCTCGGTCGGCCGCGGCGTGTGCGGGAGCGCGGTGGCGGAACGCCGCGACAAGAACGTGCCCGACGTCACCAAGGAGCCCAACTATCTCGCGTGTTCGAGTGCCACCAAGTCGGAGCTGGTGGTGCTGATTCGCAAGGGCGACCACATCTTCGCGCAGATCGACATCGACAGCCACGACGTCGACGCCTTCGACGCGCGCACCGAGAAGGAAGTGCGCGCGGTCGCCGACTGGCTCGCCGAGAAGTACGAGGCGCGTCGACGCGCGGCCGGTGCGTAGTACGCCAACCCGAAGGTCGTAGGGGAGTCCCGTGTCCAAGAAGTCGTCCACGCTTCCGCTCGAATCCGCCGACGCGCTCAAGCGCCGCGTCGAAGAATTGGAGCGTTGGTTCCAAACCCACGACCGCCAGGTTCGTTTCCTCGAGCGCGAGCGCCAGAAGCTCTCCGCGCTCGTCAACAACACCGACGCCGGTTTCGTCGTGTTCGACCCCGGCATGCGCGTGAGCTGGCTCAACAACGTCTGCCGCGGATGGTTCGGCGAGGCGCAACACGCCCACGCGGGCCGCGCGGCGTCGTGCAACGAATTGCTGTGCGGCGAGCACGGGCCGTGCGCCGCGTGCCCGACCGCGAAGGTGCTCGCCACCGGCATGGTGACGCACCGCGAAATTCGCCTCGACGTCGACGGCGTCACGCGCCACATCTACGCCACCGCGATGCCGATCAAATCGCACGACAACCGCATCGACGAAGCCATCCTGATGCTGCAGGACATCACCGACCTCGAGGTGCTGCGCCGCTCCGAGGAGGCGTCCGTGCGCGCAAGAGAGGCCGCCGAGTCGGCGAGCCGCGCCAAGAGCGAATTTCTCGCTAACATGAGCCACGAGGTGCGCACGCCCATGACGGGCATCTTGGGCATGACCGGGCTCCTTCTCGACACCGAGCTGTCGTCGGAGCAGCAGGACTACGTGAAGATCGTGCAGAGTTCGGCGGAGGCGCTGCTCGCCATCATCAACGACATCCTCGACTTCTCGCGCATCGAAGCCGGCCGCCTCACCATCGACCCGATTGCGTTCGACTTGGTCGCCGCCATCGACGAAGTGGTGGCGCTCATCGCCGAGCGCGCGGAGGAAAAGCGCATCGAGCTCATCGTGCGCTACGCCCCCGACGTGCCGCGGCGCGTGGTGGGCGACGCCGGGCGCATTCGCCAGGTGCTCATGAACCTGGCCGGCAACGCGATCAAGTTCACGCACGAGGGCCACGTGCTCATCAACATCGAACGGCTGGACGGCGACGAGAACACGGCGCGCGTGCGCGTGTCGGTCGAAGACACCGGCATCGGCATCGCGCGCGACAAGCTCGACGCCGTGTTCGAGAAGTTCACGCAGGCGGACGGGTCGATCACGCGGCGCTACGGCGGCACCGGCTTGGGGCTCGCGATCGCGAAGGAGCTGATCGAACTGATGGGCGGCGAGATCACGGTCAACAGCACGCCCGGGCACGGGTCCACCTTCGCGTTCACGCTCACGCTGCCGCTCGACCGCGACGCGCCCCTCGAACCGCCGCAAGCGGAAAACTTGGAGGGGGTGCGCATGCTGGTGCTGCACCGCCACGCCAAGGTGCGCGGCGTGCTGCAGGAGCAAGTCGCGGGCTGGCGCGCGCGCGCTACGGGCGTCGCCACCGGCGCGGAAGCGCTCGCCGAAATGGAGGCCGCGTACCGCGAAGGCGATCCCTATCGCATCGCGATCGTCGCGCACGACGTGTCCGACATGCTGGTCGAAGCCTTCGCGGTCGCGGTGAAGGGCGACCCGCGCATCGCCGACGTCGTGCTGGTGATGCTGACGTCGCTCGGGCAGCAGGGCGACGCGGAGCGCTTGCGCTCGGTGGGCTTCGACGCCTATCTCACCAAGCCGACGCGGCCGTCGCAACTCGCCGACGTGGTGTCGGCGGTGTGGAGCGTCAAGCGCAACGGCGCGCGCGAGGTCTTCGTCACCCGTCACACCATCATGGAGGCGCGCGCCCACGACGCGGCCGCGCACCCGGAGGCGCCGCCGCGCGCGCGCGTGCTGGTGGCCGAGGACAACGTCGTCAATCAGCGCGTCGCCGTGCGCCTGTTGGAGACGCTCGGGTGCCGCGTTGACGTCGCCGGCAGCGGCGTCGAAGCCATTAAGATGCTGGAAGCTCGTGAGTACGACTTGGTGCTGATGGATTGCCAGATGCCGGAGATGGACGGTTACGAAGCGACACGCGAGATCCGCCGGCGCGAATCGCGCGCGGGCGGACGCACGACCATCGTCGCCATGACCGCGCACGCGATGGCGGGCGACCGCGACCGCTGCCTCGAAGCCGGCATGGACGACTTCGTCACCAAGCCCGTGCGGCGCGACACGCTGGCCGACGTCATCGACCGCCACGTCGCCGAGGACGACTCGGACGGGCGCTCCTAAGCGGACTTCCCCCGCGCGCCGCGTTCAGATATACTACCGCCCGTTCGATAGCCATGCAGCCGCGCCGGTGCCACCACCGGCCAGCTCCACAGCGGTTACGATTCAACCCATCTTGGTAGGAGGATCCCCATGCGCAAGCTCGTCTTGCTCGTCTGTGCGAGCACGGCAATGGCGGCCGCATTCGCCATGGCGTCCGACGCGCCCAAGGACTGGTCGATGAAGGCGACCATCATCGAGGCGTGCAGTTGTCCGATGTTCTGTCAGTGTTATTTCAACTCCGAACCCGCGGGTGCGTCGGGTCACGGCGATCACGCGATGGCCGGCCACGATATGGGCGGCATGGACCACTTCTGCCGCTTCAATAACGCGTTCCGTGTCGACAAGGGCAACGTCGGCAGCGTGAAGCTCGACGGCGCGCTGTTCTGGATCGCGGGTGACCTCGGTGCAGAATTCGACGACGGCGAGATGGACTGGGCCGTGCTTACTTTCGACCCCAGTGTCACCAAGGAGCAGCGCGAAGCGATCCAGACCTTGCTCGGTACCGTCTATCCCGTGAAGTGGAAGTCATTCACGGTAGCGAACGACGCCAAGATGGAGTGGAAGTTCACCAAGGATCGCGCGGAGGCGCGCTTGGACGGCGGCAAGACCGCGGAAGTCGTGTTGAACCGCGGTGCCTACGGCAACACCGCTGACCCGGTCGTGATCAAGAATCTCAAGTACTGGGGCTTGCCGCGCAACGACGGCTTCGTGCTGATGACGAACGAAGTAGAAGCCTATCGCGCGGGCGACAAGGCGTTCGAGTACAAGGGAACGAACGGATTCATGATCACGTTCGACGTGAACTCGAAGGACGTCGCCGCGAAGTAGTTAGACACGGCCGACGCGATCATCCCTCTCCGCTCAGGTCCTCGCGCGAGACATTTGGTATCGCGCTGCGGAAATCGCGTTCGAGGGACGATCGCGTCGGCCTCTTTGCTAGTGCGAGGCGGCGACGCCGTCGCGCTTGTAGACGACGCCGTCCTTCATCACGAACTGCACGTTGCGCAGGGTGGAGATATTCGCAAGCGGGTCGTCCTTGACCGCCACCAAGTCCGCGATCTTTCCTTTCTCAACCGACCCCAACTTGTCGTCGATGCGGAGCAGCTTGGCCGCTTCCATGGTCGCGGCCTGGATCGCTTTCATGGGCGGCATGCCGCACTCGACCATGAGTTCGAACTCGCGCGCGTTTTCGCCGTGCGGTGAGACGCCGGTGTCGGTCCCGAACGCGATCTTCACGCCCGACTGGTACGCGCGTGTGAACGTGTGCTTGATCTGGGGGCCGATCTTGGCCGCCTTGGGTCGCACGACCGGGGGCAGGTAGTCGTCCTTCTCCGCGAGCTCCGCCACCGTGACGCCGGCCAGAATGGTCGGCACGTAGTAGGTGCCGCGCTTCTTCATCGCACGAATGATTTCGTCGTTCATGTAGGTGCCGTGCTCGATCGACGTCACACCGGCGTCGACCGCGCGCAGCATGCCTTCGGCGCCGTGCGCGTGCGCCGCGACGGTGTAGCCGTAGTCCTTCGCCGTCTGCACGATGGCCGCGATCTCGTCCTCGGTGAACTGCGCGTTGTCGCCGCTCGTCGCCATGCTCAGCACGCCGCCGGTGGCGGTGATCTTGATAAGATCGGCGCCGTCCTTGTAGCGCTGGCGCACCGCCTTGCGCGCGTCGTCGACGCCGCTCACCACGCCCTCGCGCGGACCGGGGTCGCCGGCGAGCGACTGGCACCACCCGCTGGTGGGGTCGGCGTGGCCGCCGGTGGTCGCGATCGATTTACCCGCTGTGTAGATGCGCGGCCCCACCGCGAAGCCGCCCGCGATCGCCTTGCGCAGCGACACCGTCGTCATGCCGTCGTCGCCCAAGTCGCGCACGGTCGTGAAGCCCGCGAGCAGCGTCACGTACGCGTAATGGGTGGCGCGAATGGCGACGTCGGTCGGGTTCATCACGAACTCGTCCATGTACGACGTGCGCGTGAGCTGGTACCCGAGGTGGGTGTGCATGTCCATCAATCCGGGCAGCACGGTCTGATTCGAGAGGTCGATGAGCTCGTCGCCCGCGCCCGCCGGCACGAACCCGGCGGCGACGTCGGCGATGCGTCCTTGCTCGACGATGATCGACACGCGCTCGCGCGGCGCCGCCGAGACGCCGTCGATGAGACGCCCCGCGTGCACGACGGTACGCGCGTCGACGCGCGGCGCAAATACGAGAACGGCGACCAGAACCAGAATCCATCTGCGCATGAGGAAACCCCCGGGATAGTGCACGCGACGCGCGCGAGTGAAGGGCGAGTATACGAATTCGGCGCGGCCCGGCGCAACGGCCGCCCATCGGTTATGATGGGCCCATGCAGGACTCCGTGGTCCAATTCGCGATCGCGCTCTTGATCGGCGCGCTGATCGGCATCGAGCGGGAGAAGACGCAGCGCCAAGCAGGCGATCATGGCATCGCCGGACTGCGCACCTTCATCTTGATCGCGCAGGCCGGGGCGATGTCGGCTTGGTTGGCGCGAGAGACCGGCGCCCCGGTCGTGTTTGCGGGTCTCGCGGTGGTGGTGGCGGCCTTCATCGTCTCGGGTTACCGAGCGCACATGACGAAGGACCCCGAGTCGGTGGGCTTGACCACGGAGTTCGCGATGCTGACCGCGTTCCTCTTGGGCGGCGTCGCCCTCTACGGCTATCCCCAGCTCGCGGTCGCGCTCGCCATCGTGACCTCCGCGGTACTGGCTTTTCGCCAAGTGCTGCACGGCGTAGTGGAGCGGCTCGGTTGGGACGACATTTTCGCCGCGCTCAAGTTCCTAATCGTCATCTTCATCGTGCTGCCGGTGGTGCCGCGTCACGCGGTGGATCCGTGGGGCGTCCTCAATCCCTATGCGATGACGTGGCTCGTGATCCTGATCGCGGGCATGTCCCTCCTCGGCTACGTCGTCGCGCGCTGGCTCGGGCCGGGGCGCGGGGCCATCGTCACCGGCCTCTCGGGCGGGCTGGTGTCGTCGACCGCGGTGACGCTGTCGATGGCGCGCGGCAGCCGCGACGCCGCCGCGGCGCACGCCACGCCGCTCTTCGCCAGCGGCGTGCTGGTCTCGTGGGCCGTCATGTTCGTCCGCGTCATCGTGGAGGCGTGGGTCGTAAACGCGTCGCTCGCCCGCGCCCTCGCCGTGCCGATGGGCGTGATGGCGGCGATGTCCGCGATCGGCGCGGCGTGGGTGCACCGGGGCGCGAATCCGTCGCGCGTCGCAGAGGTGCCGCTCAAGAACCCGTTCAGCTTGTCGTTCGCGATCAAGTTCGCGCTCCTGTTCGCGTTCGTCGCCGTGCTCGTCGACCGCGCACAAGCGCTCGCGAGCGTCGGCGCCGTGTACGCCGTCGCCGCACTGGCCGGGCTCACCGACGTCGATGCCATCACGCTATCGATGGCGCGCGCGACCGACCACGCGTCGCCCGTCATCGCGGTGACCGCCGTCACCATCGCGGTGCTCGCGAACACGCTGGTGAAGCTGGCCCTGGTGCGTTGGATCGGAAGCCGGGAATTGTTCCGTCGCGTGTTGCCCGCAGCGATCGCCGTCGCGGCGGGAGCGGCAGTTTCACTTCTTTTCGTGGCGCGCTAGCCGCCGGCGAAGGAGCACCGTGCTCGCGTTTCTCAATCGACGACGACGCGCCCGCCTCACCGCCCAGCCCGTTCCCCCCGAGTGGGAGCGCGTCCTCGAGCGCAACGTCCCCGTGTACCGGCGCGTCCCGGCCGATTTGCGCGCGCAGGTGCACGCGCACATGCACGTGTTCCTGGCCGAGAAACACTTCGAGGGTTGCGACGGGCTCGAGATGACCGACGAGATTCGCGTCACCATCGCGTGCCAGGCGTGCCTGCTCATCCTCAATCGGGAAGCGAAGTACTACCCCGACCTCGTCACCATCCTCGTCTACCCGTCCATCTTCTACGCCGACGTCGAGGAACCCGACGGCGCCATCGTGAGCGAATACAAAGAGGATCGTTCGGGCGAGTCGTGGGACTTGGGCGTGGTGATCCTGTCGTGGGAGGACGTGGTCGAGTACGCGTCGACGGGACGCGCGGGCTACAACGTGGTCTTGCACGAGTTCGCGCACCAGCTCGACATGGAGAACCGCGCCATGGACGGCATGCCGAAGCTCGCGTCGCGCGCGGAGCGCGAGGAATGGGCGCGCGTGTTTCGCGACGCGTACGACAAATTCGAGCGCGCGGCGTCGTCGAAACGGCGCACGCTGGTCGACCCGTACGGCGCGGGCGACCCCGCGGAGTTCTTCGCGGTGGTGACGGAGAGCTTCTTCGAACGTCCGCTCGCGCTCAAGCGCGAGAACGCCGACTTGTACGACGTGCTCGCGCGCTACTATCGCGTCGACCCGGCGTCGTGGAGCTGACCGAAACTGGCGGTTGACCCCCCGCCCGGCGCCCCGATACCATGTGTCCCCGCCGTACTCGGCGCACGACCATGATCAATCTCGAAATCACCTGGGAAGGCGAAGCGCACCGTTTCGCCGTCGAAGACGGCGAGCACTCGGTCGGCCGCTCGAGCGAAAACGCCGTGCAAGTCGCGATGGCGCGCGTGAGCAAGAAGCACGCGCTCCTGCGCGTCGACGGCGACCGCTTGTTCGTGAAGGACCTCGGCAGCCGCAACGGCACCGAGCTCAACGGCACGCCGGTGGGCGAGGCGTGGGTCGAAGTCCCGACCGGCTCGCTGGTGAGCTTCGCGGGCGCGCTGATGCGGCGGGCGTCGCCGGCGTCGACCGCGGCCCACCAGCTCCTCGGCGACCACCAAGTCGCCCCGAGCCTGCGCTACACCATGAGCCAGGGTTTTTCGCGCGACGCGCAGAGCCGTCTCATGGACCGCAGCTCGCAGCTCTTCGAATTGCTCGCGTCGAGCGACGACGCCAACGCGATCGAAGAAGCGGCGTGCCGCTTCGTGGCCGAGAGCGTGCCCGCCGAGCGCGTCGTGATGGTGGCCGACGCGGGCGAAGCGACGCAGGTGGAAGCGCGCGCGCGCTGGACCAAGACCGCCGGCAACCCCGACGCCCCGCTGCAACTGTCGTCGTCGATTGTGGGCAGCGTCATGCGCGAACGCGAGTCGGTGCTGGTCGCGAACCCGCTCGAGGATCCGCGCTTCGGCGGCCAGCAAAGCATCATGGCGTTGAGCCTGCGCTCGGCCATGGCGGCGCCCTTGTTCGACAACCAACGCGTGCGCGGCATGCTCTACGTCGACACCACCGACCCGCGCGTGCGCTACACGCAAGCCGACCTCGAAGTGCTCACCGCCACCGCCAACGCGGTCGCCGTGAAGCTGCGCAACTTGAGTTTGGAAGAAGAAATCGGGACCGCGGCCCGCATCCAGCGCTCGATGCTGCCGAGCACGGTGAGCGTGCCGCCCGGTTACGAAGTCGACGCGCACCAGGTGATGTGCCGCGCCGTCGGCGGAGACTTGTACTACGTCGGCGCGCGGCCCAACGGCCGCGTGCTGGTGGCACTCGGCGACGTCACCGGCAAGGGCATGCCGGCCGCACTCGCGATGAGCGCGGCGACGGTCGCGATCGGATTGCTCGCCGAAATCGACGGCGACGTGCGCCTCTTGGCGCAGCGGCTCCACCGCCAGTTGTTCAAGAGCCTGGCGTCGGAGCAATTCATCACGCTGTTCCTGGCCGAGCTCGACCCCACGTCGGGGCGTTTGTACTACGTGAACGCGGGCCACGAACCGCCGCTGGTGGTGCGAAGTGGCGGCCAGCTCGAGCAGCTCGACTCCACCACGCTGCCGCTCGCGATGATCGAAGACACTCCGCTCGACGTGAGCGAAGCCGTGCTGATGCCGGGCGATTCGGTCGCCATCTTCAGCGACGGCATCCCGGAAGCGACCACCAACGGCGAACGCTTCCTCGGCGTCGACGGCGTCAAGGAAGCGCTGGTGTCGCACCGCACGGAGTCGTTGGAATCGCTGCGCAAGCGCATCGTCGCGCTGGTGGAAGGATTCCTGGCCGGCGGACGCGCGTCCGACGACGTCACCCTCCTCATGCTGCGGCGCGCGGCGTAGTTAGAACCAGAAGCGCGCGCCGATCGCCCCTTCCAGGTCGAAGTCGGTGTCGGGCGCCACGTCGAGGATCGGCACGATCTCGACGAAGACGTCGAACGGGTAGTTGGTGAAGATGTAGTCGAGTCCCACCGGGAAACGAATCCCGACCACGTCGTCGACGTTCTCGCGCAGCTCGACGCGCGCGCCGATTCCGAAGAACAACGGCATCTTGTCGGCGTTGTCCATCTTGATCAGGTCGTACTTGTGCCAGAGATAGTCGCCCTGGAGGTGGAGGTCGTTGTCGTCCGACAGCGACCACGCCACGGCGAACTCGAGCGCGTGAATCTGAGTGAGGTTGATCTTGAGGTCGATCCCGGTGGGTTCGCCGACGATGAAGCCCAGCCCCACCTTCTTGGTCTGACTCTGCGCCGCCGCCATTCCGGCCGACGCGGCCAGCACGGCGACCGTCGACGCGGCGAATATGAGCTTGCGAATCATGGTATCTCCTCGACTGGAACTGAAGAGTTGGAATCGGTATATTAGTCGCGTCGCCTTTTCCGGGGGCGACGGCCCGCATATTAAACACCGCGCGGCCGGCCGGCAACCCTGGAAAGCGCGCGGACTGTAATTATCGCCACGTTGTTCTATTGAGGAGGAAGAATGTTTCTGGACCCCATGTATATGCTCGTGGTCGGGATCGGCCTGGTGCTCAGCATCTGGGCCAGCCTGAAGACCAAGGGGACGTTCCACAAGTACAGCCAATACACGACGCAGTCGCGCATGACGGGTGCGGAAGTCGCGAAGGCGGTGCTGCGCGACGCCAACATCCACGACGTCTCCGTCGAGCCCGTGCAGGGCACCCTCACCGACCACTACGACCCGCGCACCAAGACGCTGCGCTTGAGCGAAGCCGTCTACGCGAGCGCGAGCATGTCGGCGGCGGGTGTCGCCGCGCACGAAGTCGGCCACGCGATTCAGCACGCGCAAGGTTACGCGCCCCTCAAGTTCCGCTCGGCGTGGGTGCCGGTCGCCAATTTGGGAGGCGGCATCTCGATGGTCGTGCTGATTATCGCCGCGTTGTTGGGCGGCGCCGCCACCGTCACCGGCCACAACCTCGCGCTGCTCGGCGTGCTCTTGTTCGCGACCACCACCGTGTTCACGCTGGTCACGCTGCCGGTGGAGTTCGACGCCAGCCGTCGCGCGCTCGCGACGCTCAAGGTCGGCGGATACCTGACGCCGGAGGAACTCGGCGGCGCCAAGAAGGTGCTCGACGCCGCGGCGCTCACGTACGTGGCCGCGTTCGTCACCTCCGCGCTCACACTCCTCTATTGGGCGATGCGCCTCGGGCTGTTGGGCGGTCGTCGCAACGACTAAGGTGGATCACATGCGGCTGGCATTACTCGCACTCGCGGTAGTTCTCTCGGCGGCGCCCGTGCGCGCCGCCGAGTTCGTCGTCAAGGCGGGCGCTCCCAATCAGGTTGTGTTTCTCTCGAAGGCGCCCACCGAGACGTTCGAAGGCAAGACGAACCGCGTCGACGGCCGCATCGTCGTCGACCCGGCGGCGCCCATCGACACCGTGGTGGTGAGCTTCGAAGTCGACCTCGCGAGCCTCGACACCGGCGTCGGCAAACGCGACGGCGACATGCGCGAGAAGTATCTCGAGACCAAGAAGTATCCGAAGGCGGTGTTCGTGGGCGCGTCGGTGAGCCCCAAGGGAACGACGCTCGCGGCCGGGAAGGCGACCACCTTCGAGTGCGAAGGCGACTTCACGCTGCACGGCGTCACCAAGCGCATCAAGGTCAGCGTCGACGTGACGCCGCGCGACGCGAACACGCTCGCCATCAAGGCGACGTTCTCGGTTCCGCTCGCCGACTACAAGATCGAGCGCCCGAAGTTCCTTTTCTTGAAGCTGGGCGAAGTGCAGCAGGTCACCGTCGACGCGGTCGCCACCGCGACGCCGTAGCTCACGCGCTCCGATACACCGCGAAGTCGCATCCCCCGCTCGACCAATCCCCGACGTGCGTGAACGCGCGCGTCGACTCCACCGTCTCCCGCCACACCGGATTCTGGTACACGATCCACACCCGGCGCGGGTGCGTCGCGAGCGAGTGTCTCAAGCGCGCGACCACCGCCGACAGCACGGCGGCGTCGAAGGGGTTGTAGAGATAGACCACGGTGTCGTCGGGCGCGAAGGCGTAGTCGGCGGCGTCCATCGCGCGCACCACCGACGCGAAGCGTCGTCCCGTGCGCGCGCGCAAGACGTCGAAGTTGCGCTCGGCGACGCGGCACAGCGCGGGCGAGTAGTCGACGCCGACCACCTTCGTGAAGCCGAGCATCGCGGCCAGCATGCACGCGCGTCCCTTGCCGCACCCGAGGTCGACGAAGGTGCCCTCGCGCGGCACGCGCGCGGCGCGCATCACGCGGCGGAACGGGATCGCGCGCGTCGGTTCGTAGCGAATGCCGCGCGCGAGATTCGCGCTCGCGACGTCGCGCAGGTCCGCGTTCTCCACGATGGCGCGCGTCTCGGTCCCGAAAGCCCAATCGAAGTGGCGGTCGAGGAGCTTGTCGAGCGCGGCGTCGGCGTGACGGCGCGCGGAGCGCAGCGTCGCGACCAGCCCGCGTTCGCGGAGGCTCTTCTGGAGTCGGGAGATCATCGTGGTTGGCGGCCGCTCGTCGCACCGAAGAGGCGTTGCCATGCGAAGTCGGGGTTGACAACGCGCCTTGCTTCGGCGATGATCAGGCCAAGCCGCCCCGACACTATACGCGGCCACCCCCGCAGGGACAACGATCCCCAAGGAGTTCGCTCCGTCCTTCTGCTACCGCCCGCCGGTGACACCCGCCGGCAACTCTAGTTCGAAAAAAGCAAAGCGGGGAACTCGTGCGCCTTCTGCCCGAAACCGATCGCGTCCGCGAACGCTACGCGGATTTGGTCGCGCATTGCGCGTCGGCCACCGTCTATCAGACCAACGCGTGGCTCGACGTGTGGAAGCACCTCGGCGCCGACCTGGCCTTCGTCGAAGTCGACTCCGAAACCATGCTCCCGTTCGTGTGCCGCGGTCGCGGCCCGCTGCGCCGCGCGTACTCGCTCCCGTTCGACACCTACGGCGGTCCAGTGACCGCGCGACCCAACGGGCCGGTTTCGTTCGAGCGCGTGGTCGAACCACTCGGCCGCGCGTCGGCGCGCGTGGTGGACTTCGGCGCGCGCATGGCGTCGTCGAACGGCGCCGCGCGCAAGATGTGGTCGCACGTGGTCGACCTGTCAAAGGGCTACGACCACGCCGCCGCGCGTTACTCGGATTCCAATCAAAGACTGCTCCGGCAAGCGCGCGAGCACGGCGTGCGCGTCGACGTGGTGGATGATGCCGCGCTGGTGCGCGCGTTCTACGCCATGCACCTGCGTACGGTGGCGCGCTACGGCGCGCGCCCGCTGCCGCGCGCGTTCTTCGACGCCGTCTTCGCGTCGCTCGTGCCCAAGGAGCTGGCGACCTTCTACGTCGCGCGCCACGCCAACGGCGTGGTGGCGGGGAACCTCGTGCTGCGCCACCGCGACCGCTCCTACGACTGGATGTGGGTCTATGACGACCGCCACCTCCATTTGCGCGCCACCAATCTCATGATCGACCGCGCCATCCGCGACGAAGCCGCGCGCGGCGCGCGCCTCTTGAACCTCGGCGCGAGCCCCAACGACCGCCTGGGGAGCGTTCGCTTCAAGCAGAGCTTCGGCGCGGCCCCCTTCGACTACACCGTGTACGCGCACACCGGCCGCATGGTCGCGGCCGCACGTCGTGCGCGCGAACGCGCCAACCAAGTGAACGCGCGCCTCCGCGTCCTATTAGCTCGTTAGCAGCTTTTGCCTCACGACCCGGACGCGGGGCGCGCGCTCTTGAAGCTCGGCCCCGATCATTTCCGACGCGAACTTCCGCAGCGCGATACCAAATGTCTCGCGCGAGGACCTGAGA
>CAZLLI010000029.1:0-32766 GCA_964560355.1 uncultured bacterium
CGAATCATGTGCGGGCCGTAGTGACCGAAGTCGGCCGGCCACCAGTCCTGCGACGTCGTCATCACCTTCTCCAGGTCTTTCTTCACCGCTTTCAAGTCGAGCGACTTGAATTCTCTCGCGTAATCGAACGACTCGCCCAGCGGGCTCATCGTCGACGGATTCTGGTGGAGGATTTTGAGATTCAGTTGATTCGGCCACCACGCCTGGTTCGACCTCGCGCCGACCGACGTGTTCGCGCCCGTCACCGGGCATCCATTTGCATTTCGATCCGTCATGATGTGCTCCTAGCGGGAAAATGAGTCAGCGGCCGCGGCGCCGCTTCTTGCACGATGGGCAGCGCCCCCAATAAATGACTTCGGCCTCGTCGATTTCAAAACCATGGTCGTTCTTCGCGGTGAGGCACGGCTTCGCCCCCACCGCGCAATCGATATCGAACATCTTGCCGCACCCGCGGCAAATCAGGTGGTGATGGTTGTCGTCGACCCGGTCCTCGAACCGAGCCGCCGATCCCGCGGGTTGGATGCGGCGCACCAAGTTGTTCTCCGTGAGAACGCCGAGCACGTCGTATACCGCTTGCCGCGAGATCGACCCAATGACCGCGCGGACCTCTTCCAGCACTTCGTCCGCCGTCGCGTGCGGACGAGCCGCCACCGCCCGCATAACCGCCAACCGTTGCGCGGTCACCTGCAAGCCGTGCCGACGAAGCATCTGCTCGGTCTTGTTGGACACACGCGCAGGCTACCGCTAATTCTGGACTTTGTCAATTATTGGATTAGTTCTCTTTTGCTCGACGATCCCGGGCGGGGCCGCGACGCGGGTTGAAGGCGATGGTTTCCCCGCGTATAGTTGAGGCCAACTCACCGAAGGGAGACACTTGTGCCGCGATTCATCATTCAGTTACCGCACGAAGGCAGCCGCGCCGCGTGCATTCGAGCGATCCAAGCCATCGAGAGGAACGGCAGCCACCTCATGACCCATATGGACTGGGGTTGTAAAGCCGGCGTCCACACCGGCTGGGCCATCGTCGAGGTCGGCAGTCGCCAGGAAGCGATGCAGCTCATTCCCCCCGAGGCGCGCCAGGCCGCCGTGGTCGTCGAGCTCAATCGGTTCACCAAGGAAGAGATGGCCTCGTGGGTCGCGCATCCCGACGGCTGACGCTCGCCGTGCTGGCCGCGCTAGCCGCCTGTCAGTCGAAGCCTCCCCAGCCGCCCGCGTCCGTCTTGGCCGACGCGCGTCGCGAGCTCGAAGCGCGCGGTCGCGAAGACCAAGGCGTGCGCGACGGATTCGGCGAAGGCGGCGTCATCGACTCGATTCAGATGGCCGCGATGATGCACATCGACTCCACCAATACCACGTGGCTCAAGGATTACGTCGCTCGCTGGGGCTGGCCGACATCGGAGCAAGTGGGTCAAGAGGCGGTAGAGTCGGCGTTTCTAATCGTGCAGCACGCCGTCCACGACACCACGTTCATGCGCACCATGCTCCCGTCCATCCGAGAGGCGCACCGGCGAGGAGACTTGGACGGCGGCGAAGTCGCGATGCTCACCGATCGCGTCCGCGTCAAAGCCGGGCAGCCGCAGATCTACGGCACTCAACTCTCGTTGCGGGACGGAAAGTGGTTGTTGGATCCCCTCGCCGATTCCATGCACGTCGACGAACGGCGCGCTCGCATGGGGCTGCCACCGCTAGCCGAGTATCTGCGCCTCGTCGATTCCCTCATGGCGCAATAGACAACAACCCCAACTACTTCGAAGCAGTCGACAGGGCGGAAAGCTTGCCTTGCAAGCGCTCGATGGTCGCGTCGCTGCGCTGACCCGGTGGGAGCGCCTCGGCGACCGTGACCGCTTCTTCCAACGTGTGACGCGCGCCGTCCACGTCGCCCTTTCCGACGCACGCGTCCGCGCGCGTTTGCAAGATGCGGAGCTTCCGCGGTCCGTAGGCGTCGGCGAGGGCACGGTCCGACGCGGCGATCGCGTCGTCCCAACGCTTCATGTCGTTGTACGCCACCGCGAGTCGGGCCGGCGGGTTGTAGTCCTCGGGGAAATCGCGCTCCGACGCTTCCAGCATGGGGATCGCTAGCTGCGGCTCACCCATGGCCATATACGCCGCCAGCCGGTGCGAATCGTAGACCGTTCGTTGCGCGGGCGTCTTGGCGCGTCCCGCCTCGCCGTCCAAGAAGGCGGCCCATTGCCGGGCCACGTCGCGAGCACCCGCTTCGTCGCCCGCGTCCTCGCGCGCCGATACCAGCACCGTGTAGAGCCCCGAGCGTTCGTCAGGGAGGATCGGGAGCGAAAGGTCGGCCGCCACCGCGCGTCCTTCCTTCTCGAGCTGCTCCACCAACGACGCACGCTTTGCGTTCTCTGCCGGCAGTGACAGCGCTGCGTCGAGGCCGAGGCCCACGACGTTCGCGGCGGACGGCGTCGCGCGAAGTCTCGGGAACGCGTCCTCGGCGAGCAACGCGCACGACTCGAATTCCTCCGTGAGCGTCGTCGCGAGCAGCAACGACTCCACCGCTCGCGGGTAGGACGTCCAGCCGGCGGGCGCCGCGTTCAGAGCTTCGCGATACAGTGCGGCGGCGCGAGCGTTCTCTCCTTCGCCGTAGAGACGGTCCGCTTGTGCCAACAGTCCGTCCGCGCCACTCTGATCCTCACCGCGATATGCGGACTGTCCCTGATCGAGGAGCACCAACATCTGGCCCACCGACGCGCCCCCGACCCAGCGGATCAGCGCTGTTTCACTGTCGGGGTCGACGATGAAATACGTGGGCAGCGCGTCGATCGCGTACTGCTGGCGGAAGGGCGCGTTCTCAGGTTTTTCCGTATCGATGTCGAGCCAGACGAACCGCCCGGCTTGCGCCACCAGAGCCGAGTCCGTGAGGACGAAGGCTCTCATGGAGCGGCACGTGTGTCACCACGGTGCCCACGAATCGATGAAGAGCGGTACCTTCAGCTCTCTGGCCTTGGCCAGAGCACCCGCGTAGTCGTCGTGGATGAATGGGAGTGCGGTCGGCACGACGCTCCGGGGCGACGTCGACTTTCCGCATTGCGCCAGCAGCAAGCCCGCGAACGCCAACGGAAGCACCGACACAGATCGCTGGAACGGATTCATGAGCGGACATGATAGCAGCCAGCCGCGCAACGCGCCAGTGACCGAGCTAGCCGCGGGAAGAGTCCTGACCCATCGAGGAGTCCGCGATATTCAGCGGTAGAGTGCTTTCACCCGACCCCATGTGGTTGGCTCGACGGTGAGGCTCGGACCCAGCACGCGCGTTCCGTCTGTTTGGATCACAAATTCCACATCCACGGCCGTGTCATGGCGTATGGCGCGCACAACCAGCTTCGCGTAGAGCGGCTCGATGGTCTTGATGATATAAGTGCGGTCCATTTGCACTCGATGGGCACCGCCGTAACCGTCGTCCGGGGCAACGTCCACTTCCTCAAACGGCGTCTCGACAATCTGCGCCCAGGATCGACCTGGATAAGTTCCGAAATAGGTATTGGTCATTCTCACGTCACCGAGGTATGTGAAATCCGCATCTGGAGTGTGGCAGTCGACGAGCGCCGCCGTAGACAAGTCTAACGCCTCCGCGCATTCCCACGTCGGCCCCATCGTGAACGTAGCAGTTCCGTGAATTAACTCACCCCGCGCATCGCTCGACGGTGACAGAAGCAACAGGACCAACGACACGAGGAGGACATGCATAGGACGAGGATTGCCAAACATCATGAGTACGCCTCCATGCAGGGGAAGTCGCGAAGAATCATATCATGGATTCCCGTCGGCGGCTGGCACGACGAAAGTGGCGATAGAAAAAGAATGGCTCCCCAGGGTGGAGGACGTAAGGCGCTCGTTGCCTATGGTGGCTCATTGAAATGGGTGTCCTGGGATTGTACACTTGATGGAGAGCAGCCGTGAGCCACTTGGATGACAAGCCTGGGCATGCCGACGATCGAAGGCGTGTCGGGAGGAGCCAAGGCGATGCGCTACATAGTCCTGATGATTTGCTGCATAACCGTTGCCGCACCGGCAGCGGCTCAGATTGGCCTCTATATCTACCCCGATGATCCTGACGTCGGCTGCAACTTCGTTCAGTCACTAAACCCCCAGTCAGTCTACGTCGTCGTTACTGGCGACTGGCGGGGGGCACGATTCACATTTTCTTCCCCTTGCGTGCAGGTCAACAGCGTAGAACCAATGAACGGCGTAACCCTGACGGGGGATATCGCGACTGGGATTACTATCAACTTTCCGGAATGCATGTCGGACCGCTACGCGGTCGCGCGGTTGGATATCTTCCCCTACGGCGACTGCTGCCCCTTCGGCTTGAGCGCGCATCCCTCCGCTGCTTCGGGGAAACCGGAACTAATGGACTGTTCGGGGCAGTTAGTTCCAGCGACGTGGACACCGGAAGCCGTCGCAGTATTGCCATGGACCAATAACTGCTTCAACGAAGAAAGCGTGTCGCCGCCGCCTTGGAAGCCCGTGCCAGCGGACGGCGCGGTAGATGTGCCGCTAACAACCGAGTTGTCGTGGAGCATCGATCCGCCTGTGGGTTGTGGAGTTCCAAGCGGGCTCCGTGCCAATGTGTACTTTGGAACAACGCCTGACCCGCCATTCTTCGTCGGCGACATCGAAGAGATGCGCGCTGCTGTCGGTCCGCTTGTACCTGGGACAACCTACTACTGGAAAGCGTGGGTGGCAAACTACGGCGTGAACGTCATGGGCCCAGTATGGAGTTTCCGTACGGCAGGCCCAGTTTCTACTGAGACGACGACATGGGGGCGGATCAAGGCGCTCTATCGAAACTGACTTAATGAGGAAATGAAAACGGTCGGAGCAACGAACGGGGCGACAGAAAAGAATGGCTCCCCAGGGTGGTGGATGTGGGACGGCAAATCGCGAGGTTGCAAGTTTGCTAGTGCCGTTACCGGTACAACGCCTTGATACGACCCCAGGTGGTCGGTTGAGTCGGCACCGGGCCAGCGGTACGGAAACTCCAAAGCGGGCTTAGCTTGGAATCGTATCCGTACTGGCTCGCAGCCACTCGCCAATAGTATTCCGTTCCCGGCTGAAGGTCACCCGGATCCACCCCGGGCCACGCGGACTGTTGCAACACGAGTGGTGGATCCGGTGTGGTGCCAAAATAGAGAGAGTAGTAGAGGATCTCTCCAAGCGCGCAAGCAGCGGCGCCTTCGCCAGCCCACTCCAACACCGTATCGAGAGGCACATTCTGCGCCTGATCGAGCGGGGATGGATTTGACGGACCGCTAATCTCGCACTGGCCATACACGATTCTCGTGATGCCACCCTCGATGGATACAGGCTGCGCGCCACAGTCCGTTCCCGCAGCGTCTTCGATGAACATGAAAGCACATTCGTTCCTCGGGTACGGCGTCCCGATAAATCGCATGGTCAGCACGTGAATCGGTGAGGTCAGACACGCGTCAAACGAAATGGACGTGCCTTCGACCGATGTCCCGTTCGTCTGCGCGAACACAGCGATATCTCCGATCCACAGTAGGCGCGGCGGAACATTGGCGCGGAACGAAACAGCAGACAGGGCGTCGGTGCCGGTGGCCACGACATATGCGGTAACCAATTGATTGTCCCCGGCCGAGACACAATTCACGTCCCCGGCGGTATCGCTGTAGATGCTGATATCGGTCGAGGCGACTATCGGTGGCGCGACGAGGAGGGAGGCAGCGGTAATCCAATGAACATGTCGTACCAAGGCAGGCCCTTCCGCGACTGTTGAATTCCTGCGGCTATGACGACACCTTGCAGGTCGGACTTGAACCAAAGTATATCATGGTCTCGCCGGAAGTTGAACCTGGCTGCCAAACCCAACCGGGGGCCACGTGGTTTCGATTTGCGGTTGGTGGTCGCCCCCGCACGCGAAGAGAAATGATTGCGGCTGGCGCGACGAAAGAGGCGATAGAAAAAGAATGGCTCCCCGGGTAGGACTCGAACCTACAACCCTGCGGTTACGAGGGTTCCCTTTGTTACCAAAGGGCTCGGACTATCTCATCACCCGTCTTGATAGTTCAAGCGAGGGTGTCGGGCGCTAATGGGGCTTATCGGTTGAGACTCCTCATCCCCTAGTCTCTGCACGTTCCCGCCTACGGAGTTTCTCATTCGGCGGGCTTCGCTCAGGATTACCCGTCAGAGGGCTTCCCTGAATTCACCCGATTTTTCACCAGCGGTCTCCCGCTGGAGCTGCATCAGAGCGTGGACCTCGCGGTGGCAGTTGGCGCAGAGCAATTCACATTTCTCGATCTCTTCGCGAACTCGCTTCCAGCTCCGAGAATACCCTCGGTTAGAAATGCCGAAGTCCTTCTCCGAAGATTCGAGGTGGTGAAATTCAAGTGCATCGATGCATCGGTCGTATCCACATCGAGAGCACTTGCCGCCCAAGTGATCGATCGCCATTTGACGTACCTTCTTCCGCCGTTGTTTGACGGCGGCAATCAGGTACTGACGACGATCAGCGTAGGTTCGCTTCTCTGCCATCGCTCGGACGCTCCATCCACACAGCCGCATGCTCTACCATTGAGCTACCGAGGAACCGTAGGCGGGAGATTACCGATTCGCTAAGCGGTTGTCAATAGGTCCGTTCTACCGATAGTCCGCGCGCACGGGGTGCCAGACGTCGATGAGGTAGGCGTCGGTGAGGGCGCGGCCGGAGTGGCGAACGCCGCCGGGGATGACGACGACCATGCCGGGTTCGAGCGCGAGCGGTTCGCCCGCCACGGTGAGTTCGTAGCGGCCGGCGAGGACGTTGACGATTTGTTCGTGGGGATGCGCGTGCTCGGGGACGGTGGAGCCGGCTTCGATGCGCCAATGCGCGACGGTCATGTGGTCCGCGTGCACGAAGCGCGCGTGGTGGCCGGGTTGCATCTCGCGTGGCGTCACGTCTTCCAATTTGATGTGCTGCATCGAGCCTCCTAGTCTCCGACGCCGGTCGAAATCGGCTCGAAGATTTCCTCCATCATGAATCCGTTCGTCTTCGGTGTGGGAACTCCCAAGATTCGTCCCACGGTGGTGCACAGGTCGCGCTGGGTGTAGAGATTCGTCACCTCGAAATCGGGTCGCACGTTGGGGCCGAGTGCCAAGAAGATGACGTGCTGGCAACCGGGACAGGTGTCGCCGTGATTTTGGAATCCTCCGTGCGCGTCGTCGTGACGACCGTGGTCGGCGGTGATGAACATGTAGGTCTGATTGGCGTAGACGGGGTCACTCTGGAGGTGATTCCACGTGAGCACGGCGAGCGAGTCGACGATGTCCATCTGGTGAATGTAGTCGGCCCACACGCCGCTGTGCCCGAATTGATCGACCTGCGAGAACGACGCCATCACGAAGCGCGGATGGTCGGCATCGAGGCGCGCGACGAGGTGGTCGTAGGTCTCGAAGTCGGTGTTGTTCTGCACGTCCTCCGCAGCGCCGAACGACGCGCCGTACGCGGCGTCGGTGCTGTAGGCGCACGCGGAAAGCTTGGGCTTCCCGCCGACGAGCACCGCGTCGCTCGCGGGCGCGCCGGTCGCCTTTCGATAGTATTCGAACATGGTCGGTTGGTGCGGGCGCTCGCTGCCGTCGTTGGCGACGTACTGCCACACGCCGGAGAGCATGGTCGAGTGCCCGGGAATGGTGACGGTCCAGCCGAGATTCTGGAAGTTGGAGCACAACGTCCCGAGCGGGCGCAGTTGGCTCCAAATCTGGTCGATGTGGGCATGCGTCGGGTCGCCGAAGGAATCCTGGTAGCGCGGACCGTCGATCACGAGAATGACGACCTTGGGCTCGGTCGGCGTCACGGTAGGGCGCGCGTCGTCGACGCGCGGGTAGATTTCGGACTCGCACGCGGCCACGGCCAGCGCGAGCGCGATCAGCATCCATTTTTTCATCGCAGCAACACCACCTTGCGCGCGGCCGAGGTGGCGTCACGCGCGTGCACGCGCACGAAGTACACGCCCGACGCCACGCGACGTCCGGCGGCGTCACGGCCGTCCCACTCGAGCTGGTGCGTGCCGCCGCCCTGACGCCCCGCGAACAGCACGGTGACGACGCGGCCCGCGGCGTCGTACACGGTCACGGTGTGGTCGCCGCCGCCCGCGGGCGCGACGTACTCGACGAGTACCTCCGCGCCGAAGGGATTCGGCCACGCGTTGCGCACCGCCCACTCGCCGGCAAGCGGCGGCGCGCCGACGCCGGTGGGGGCGTTCACGATCGCTTCGTAGAACGAGCGCGCCGACGCCACCGCGATGTCGAACGCGACGCGCGAATTATTGGGGAAATATCCGAGCGAGTCGAATACAGCGACGGTTTCGTCGAGGTGGTCAAGGAAGTACTGCGCGGCGTCGGCGCGGGTGTAGGTGATGTTTTGCGGCGAGCGATCGTGCGCCGCCGCGCCGGCTTCGAGGTAGATGGGCGCGGTCTGCGCGAAGAGCCCCGGCGCCGATTGCACGTGCCAGCCCGACGCGAGCCCCGTCGCGCGCGCGACGACCCACGTGAGTCCCGAGCTCGCGATGTCGAACGACGTCGTGAACGACTTGGCGGCGCCGCCCGGCGGTGTGAGGATCGTGAGCAGCCCGGTGTCGCCCCAAATCTCGACGCGCGAAATCGGAAGAAGACACCGCACGGAGACGTCGCCGTGCAGCGTGGTCTGGTTGTGCTGCAGCACGTCGCCCACCTGCGCGCCCTCGACGTCGAAGCTTGTGAACAGCGGATAGTTGGTCACGAACGAGCGCCCCGCCTTCAACCCGGCGATCCAGCTGTCCATCGTGAACGCTCCGCTCGGCTTGACGTAAATGCGGTACGACCCCGCGGGGCCGGAATCGCCCGAGCCAAGCGTGCAGTCGGTTCCCGCCGACGGCGGAACGCGGAAGCCCGCGTTCAGCGCGCGAAAATACGGTTCGACGCTCGCGGGCGGCGGCGCGTTCCAGAAATTGAGAATGTCGATGGCGTCGACTTTGCCCTCCGCGAGGTCGATCGACATTCCCCGCCACACACCGACGCCGGGCCAGTCGTGGATGTCGTAGGAGTCGATGGTGGGAAACGGGTGCGACGCGATCGCAGCGATTTGACCCGCTTGCGCGTGCACCTGGTCGTAGATGACGCGGTCGAGTGTGCGGCCGCACGCGACGTCGTCTTCCACGCAGCCGGCGTCGTAGATCCACTGCTTTAGCCCGAGCAGCGTGAAGTGCGAGAAGTGCGCGTTGCGCTGCTCCTTGCTGAAGAAGATGATGCGCGACGACGTGCTCGCGGGGTCGATGGTGCCGGTGAAGTATTCCAGCTCTTCCATCGAATTGATGAAGTTCAGCTCTTCGCCGCGCGCGATGAGCGCGAGGTCGCCGGCGTCGAGGTTGTATACCACGGGCGGGTGCGAGATGTGGACGTGGGTGTCGCCGCCGTACCAACCGAGCGCCGACATGTCGTAGCGCTCGGCGAGTCGGAACGTCACCGTGCGCGCGGTCGTCACCGTGATGGTGGTGTCGAGCACTTCGTACTCGAAGCCGCGGCCCGCGCGGATGATGACGTTGCCGGTCGGCACACTGATGGTGGTGTTGCCGCTCGAGTAAAAGTAGCTATTGAGGCCGCGTTCCTGGTAGATCGCGCCTTCGAGATTGCCGGGACGTTGCGGCAAGGTGCCCACGAATACCGCCGCGCGCACGGCGAGCGTCGTGCCTCCGGAGTCGCGGAAGCGAATCGTCAAATTGACGTTGGCTGCATCGACGGACTCGGCGGCTGCCAGCCAAACACCGAGCACCAACGGCAGCGTTACCGTGGCGGCCAGACGGGTCATGCGAATCAATCCCGGGATACAGGGGGCTCTAATGATACGGGAGCCACGAACGCGGAACAAGACGCGGGGATATGGCGACGCGCGCGGACAGAAAACGAATGGGCCGGTCGTTAGACCGGCCCATTACATCCGTCAGCTTGAGTGGCCGCATTTCCTCGCGCCGACGACTTTCAAAGGTAGTCTACCTATTTCGGATGCATTTGTCTGCAGGAAAATAAGAGATTTTTGTTCTGTTATTTATCCGGTTGGTGGGCAATGGGATAGCTTCCGAGGTCGAGACCGGCTGGGGAGCCGCTTCGGACCCATCTTTACGTCCGGCGCGCGCGGCCGCATAATACGCGCTCACCCTATAAGGAGAGCAGGGGCCGTCCCCCGAACCCGGCCGGACAGCACGTTCTTCGGAACAACCCCTGAAGGAGCATCGATGAAATCGTTTGCGAACAAGGCCGCACTCGCGGTCACGATGGCCGCGCTGGTCGCGTGGCTGCCCGCGTGCAGCAAGAAGTCGGAGAAAGCGGAGCAAGGTGCCGAGTTGAGCTTCACTCACATCGCGCAAGATTCACTGCTGGTCGAAATGGCGAAGCTCGCCCCCGTCGACATCGTGTACGACGCGACCATTCTGTCCGCGCCGGAGAAACAGGCGCTCGCGCACTTGGTGGAAGCCGCGCGTCAGATGGACGAAATCTTCCTGCGCCAAGTGTGGGAAGGCAATGTTCCTATGCGTGACCAGCTCACCACGGCCGCGAACACGGAAGGTCCCAACAAGATTCTCGCCACCGACCTGTTGCACTTCTTCAATTTGAACGCCGGGCCGTGGCTGCGCCTCGAGCACGACAAGCCGTTCATCGGTAACACGCCCAAGCCCGCGGGCGCGGGATTCTATCCCACCGACATGACCAAGGAAGAGTTCGAAGCCGCCGTGGCCGCGAATCCCGATACGAAGGATGCGATGACGGGCTACTTCACGCGCGTCGAACGCGCGCCCGACGGAAAGCTGCAGGCGGTCCCGTACAACGAAGCGTACGCGGCGCAACTTCGCGACGCCGCCAAGCATCTCAACGACGCAGCCGACATCCTCACCGCGGAGTCGACCAAGTCGCAGCTCGCGAACGGCGTCGACTACACGACTCTGGCGGCGTTCCTGCGCAGCCGCGCGGCAGCGTTCGAGTCGAACGACTACTTCCAGAGCGACATGGACTGGATGGACGTCAAAGACAACATCCTCGACGTCACCATGGGTCCGTACGAAGTCTACGAAGACGCGCTGTTCAACTACAAAGCGTCGTTCGAAGCCGTCATCGCGATGCGCAACCCCGCCGACAGCAAGAAGCTCGACGAGCTCAAACACTACCTGCCGGCGATGGAGCGCAATCTCCCCATCCCGAACGAGTACAAGAATCCCAATCGCGGCACCGACTCGCCCATCTCGGTGGTCGACGTCATTCACGTCGGCGGCGACATGGGCAAGGGCGTGCACGCGATCGCGTACAACCTCCCCAACGACGAGCGCGTGCGCGAAGCCAAGGGCTCCAAGAAAGTCATGCTCAAGAACATCGCGCGCGCCAAGTACGACAAGATCCTGGTGCCGATCGCGAATCTCGTCCTCGCGCCCGACCAGCTGCCGTACGTCAACTTCGACGCGTTCTTCGGGAGTTCCGTCGTGCACGAACTCTCGCACGGCTTGGGGCCGGGCGCCATCACGCTGCCCGACGGGTCGAAGACCACCGTCAACCTCGCGCTCAAGACGCTTTATTCGCCGCTCGAAGAGTGCAAGGCCGACGTGATGGGGCTCTATAACACCGAGTTCCTGGTGGCGAAAGGCTTCTACACCAAGGAAGAGCTGGACCAGGCGTACGTCGTGTTCCTGCCCGGCTTCTTCCGCGCCATTCGCTGGGGCCTGCACGAGGCGCACGCCCAGGGCAACATGATCCAGTACAACTGGTACAAGGACAAAGGCGCCATCGTGTACGACGCCGCGTCGGATCGCTACACCGTCGTGCTCGACAAGATGCCCGAGGCCGTCAAGTCGCTCACCAACGCGCTGTGCATGGTGCAGGCCAAGGGCGACTTCGCCGCGGCGCAGGCGTTCGTCGACCAGTGGGGCGTCGTGCCCGCCGAAGTGGAGAAGATCGTCGGCAAGTTCGGCGGCATCCCGACGGACGTCGCGCCCAACTACGACGCCGCCCGCTTCATGACGGCGTCGATGTAATTCCTATGTCGAAAGCGCGGAAGGGTCCGTCTCCCGACCCGCCAGTTTCGAGTTCGCCCGACCGCCGCGTCGATCCACGCTTGTCGTGGGTCGTCGCGGCGGCGGCGTTTTCGGCGCTGGTGTTCGTGGCGGCGTCGTTCTTCCCGGCCGCGCGCTTGTGGGGCGTGAACCAGCTCGCGTTCCTCCCGCCCACGAGCCGCTACGCCGCCTTCGCGCTCCTCGCGCTCGCGTTCATTCCGGCGCTCGCGCGCGCGCTGTACCGCGCCGCACTCGGCGCCTCCGAAAAACACGCCTCGGTGTCGAAGCCGGTCGGACTCGCGATCACGACCGTGGTCGCGCTGGCGTCGATCGCGGGCTTCTGGCAATTCCGCGTCGCCACTAACCTGCTCGGCGACGGCCAGCTCATTGCGCAGAGCTTCGAAGCCGCCGAAGAAGGCCACAACTCCGTCATCATGCGGAGCGCGCACGCCATCGTCACCGAAGAGACCATCGCGCCCGGCACTACGCTGCTCTACTACGCCGCGGTGAAATCGGCAGTGCGAATCACCAAGGCCGACAAACCCGTACGCGCGATGCGCGCGCTCAATTGCATCATGGGCGGCGTGTTCGTGTTCATGCTGCTCACCATCTCGCGCTCGAAGATGCTCGGCGCCGAACCGCGCGTGTGGCTGGTGACGCTGACCCTCTTCTCGTGTTCGATGCTGCTCTTCTTCGGATACATCGAGAACTACACCACGCCCTATTTGCTCATGTCTCTGTACGTGGTCGCGGCGTTCGCGGCGCTGCACAAGAAGGCGCCGTTGTGGCTCCCCTTCATCCCCCTCGCGCTCGCCGCCTACGCGCACGTGCACAGCATCCTGCTGATTCCGTCATACCTGTACTTGTTGATCTGGACGCGCGCGCGCACCAAGCGCGCTACTTTGATGCACTACTGGATTCCCGTATTCGCCACCGCGACCTTCGTCGTCATCGTGGCGTGCTCAACCTTCGAGGGACTCAAGAAGTTCTTCGTCCCCTTCGGCGTCTCCGGCAACACGCTGCTCGCGCCGCGCCACTTCGCCGACGTCGCCAACGAAGCCGCGATGCTGCTCCCCATCCTGCCCGTGGTCGTCGTGCTCGCGTGGCTCGGCCGTCGCGGCGACACCGTGCGCGACAAGGGCGCCACCAAGGATCCCACGTCGCTCCTTGCCCACCCCGTCGAGTGGCAGTTCGTCTCGACCACTCTGATCGCGTGCGCGATGTACCTGTTCTTCTTCCGGCCCGAGATCGGGATGGCGCGCGACTGGGACCTCTTCACCTTGTCGACCGTGGCGCTTGTGCCCTTCGCCATTCTCGCGCTCAATCGCTACGCGCGCGCGTTCGCGCTCACGCCCGACGCCGCCGCGCGCTTCGCCGTGCCGTCGCTCGCGCTCGTTGCGGTGATGGGCGTGGCGTGGGTCGGCATTAACACGTCGACCGATCGTACCATCGAGCGCTTCAAGACCATCCTCGCTTACGACAAGACCCACGCCGCGTACGCGTGGGAGAATCTCGCCATCCTCGAGCACGACCGCGGCCATCTCGAGAAGGCCATCGAGACCATGGAGACTGCGATCGCCAACGGCAACAACCCCCGCCACTCCGTGCGACTTGCCGTCTACCTCGAGGAATCCGGCAAGATCGACGACGCCATCGCCGTCCTCGAGAAGGTGCTCGCGCGACGCCCCGACTTCGACAAGGCGCGCTACCGTCTCGCGCTGTTCGTAGAGAAGAAGAACGACTGGGCCAAGATGCTCGAAGTCTCGCGCGAAGGCGTGCGCTACCACCCCGACGAACCCTTCTACCGCTTCTTGTACGGAGAGAGTCTGCTGCGCGCCGGCCGCACCGACGAAGCCATCGAGATGTTCAAGAGTTGCCGCGACATGAAGCTGCCGCCGGCCGCGAAACAGCGAGTCGAGCAAGTGCTCGCCTACTACGCGGCCATGGGAAAGAAGTAGTACCGCCGGGAGAAGTTGCCAGTTGATCGGCGACGGCTGCTCGGTGAAGATAGTGACGATTGAGAGGAAGAAAGGACCAATCAACATGGGTAGGCTTACTAGGAAATCAATTCACCTCATTGCGATCGCCGCGTTGTTCGTCGTTACCGCACTCGTGGTTTCCGGCAACCGGGCCATCGGTGGAGCGACGGCGAATCAACGCCCGCAAATCGGTGACTGGGGCGTGGACCTGACGGCCCGCAACACGGATATCAAGCCCGGCGACGACTTCTATCGCTACGCCAACGGCCATTGGCTGGACACGTTCGAGATTCCCGCGGACTTGCCGGCTTATGGAGCCTTCACCATCCTGACGCTCCGTGGTGAGGAGCAGATCAAGGGGATCATCGAGGAACAGGCGAAGGCGGGCGGCGCCGAAGGTACCGTCGGTTGGAAGATCGGCGAGATCTACAACGAGTTCGTCGATCAGAACACACTCGACGCGAAGGGCCTGAAGCCGCTCGACGCCTCGTTCAAGCAGATCGCGGCGACCAAGACCCTCGACGAGATCGCGGCCCTCACCGGCGAGCTCTCCCGCACCAACGGCGGCGGACCTCGCGGAGGCGGCCTTTCATTCTTCGTCGCCTACATCGACCAGGATGAGAAGATTCCGACAAAGTACATCCCGCATTTCGTGCAGAGCGGGCTCGGTCTTCCCGACCGCGATTATTACCTGAAGGACGACAACCCGCGCTTCGTGGCCGCGAAGCAGGCCTATCACGACTACCTGGAGAAGTTGTTCACCATGGCCGGCAAGAGCGACCCCGCCATGCGCGCGGATCGCATCATCGCGATGGAGACCGAGGTGGCCAAGGCCCACTGGCCGGTCGAAGAGACGCGCGACCTCGACAAGACCTACAACAAGATGAGCCGGGACGATCTCAAGAAGCTCGCGCCCGACTTTCCGTGGGATACCTATCTCAACGCGCTCGGAATGAAATCCCAGAAGGACTTCATCGTGCTGTCGCCGAGCGCCTACACCGGCATGGCGACCGTTTTCAAGAATACGCCGGTCGAAGTCCTGCAGGACTACCTGGTCTGCCGGCTGCTTCGCAACAACTCGGCCTACTTGACCAAGGAACTCGACGACGCGACGTTCACGTTCACGTCCACGGCGATGACCGGAGCCAAGGTGCAGCGCGAGCGCTGGAAGCGCGGCGTCCAGACCGTCAACGGCAGCATGGGCAACGCCGTCGGCAAGCTGTACGTGGAGAAATACTTCACGCCCGAAGCCAAGCAGCGGATGGACGAATTGGTGAAGAACCTCCTCGTCGCCATGGGGCAGCGCATCGACGGTAACAGCTGGATGAGCGACGCCACCAAGAAGGCCGCTCGGCAGAAGCTTGCGAAGTTCACGGTCAAAATCGGTTACCCCGAGCAATGGAGAGACTACTCGGGACTGAAGATCGAAAAGAACGATCTCGTCGGAAACATGTTCCGGAGCCGCGCGTTCGAATACGACTACCAGGTGGCCAAGCTCAGCAAGCCGGTGGATCGCAAAGAGTGGCTGATGTCACCGCAAACCGTGAACGCGTACTACAACCCGTCGATGAACGAGATCGTATTTCCCGCCGCCATCCTGCAGCCGCCGTTCTTCGACCTGTATGCCGACGACGCGGTGAACTACGGGTCCATCGGCGCCGTGATCGGTCACGAAATCGGCCATGGGTTCGACGATCAAGGACGGAAGTCCGACGGCGACGGCGTGCTTCGCGACTGGTGGACGCCGGAAGACGCCGCTCGCTTCAAGGAACGCACCGACGCGCTCGTCGCGCGCTACGACGCGTTCACGCCGCTACCCGGCATGCACGTCAACGGCGAGAACACCCTGGGCGAAAACATCGGCGACCTCGGCGGCTTGGAAATCGCGCACTACGCGTACGTGCTGAGCCTCAAAGGAAAAGAGGCGCCCGTGATCGACGGCTTGACCGGAGACCAGCGCTTCTTCCTCGGGTTCGCGCAAGTGTGGCGGTCCAAGATGCGCGACGCCATGCTGACCAGCATGGTCGCGTCGAACGAGCACAGCCCCGCCGAGTTCCGCGTGACCGGCCCCGTCCCCAACGTCGACGTGTGGTATTCCGCATTCGACGTGAAGCCGGGAGAGACCCTGTATCTCGCTCCCGACAAGCGCATCCACATCTGGTAATGATTTCTGGATAATTGATGAGAGGCCCGGTTGTCACACGGCAGCCGGGCCTTTCTGTTGCGGCGACCTACAAGGTCACTGATCGCTACGGAACAACGCAGATTGCAAACAGAAAGAGGCCGCGTTGGTGCTAGCCCTGCGCGACGCCTCTCCAACCATCTGAGGCGGCGCGCGCCTACTTGGCTGGGCTGCCCACGTAGATAGTCAATCGACCTATTGCTCCACCCGGAAACATGTTCTCGACAAACGTGATGTCTCCTTCGCGCATTCCGGACAGCGATCCAATTGCAATCCCATAGTTCACCAGGTCCCCCGAGGCGTGTGCGCGAACGATGCTCGTCACATCGATACGAACATGACGACCCTCTCCGCGAGCCACTGGTCTACTCGCTCGAGTAGGTCTATCGAGATTCTCGAGACTGACCGAGCCCACCGGCGACTCGGTGAGCGCAAACACTTCGATCACCGGAGCCTCGTTCACGTACTCGTCGCGCTCCTTCGCCTCGACATTGACGTACAGTTCAAGGATGGCGCGTTGTACGTCGCCAGCCTCCAACCCCTCGGGGGGTGCATACTGCACGACGTAGTACTGTCCCATTGACGACTCCGGACCAGCGTGTGCTTCCACGTCGGCGCTCCGAATCATTACTGAAATCCTCCCCGACGGGGCAGCCGCAACAGCGCCGGCCAGGACAACCCACGCCGCGACTGAGATCGTGATCTTCCAAATGTTCTGCATTACAAATCTCCCCTTTCCTTCGTTGCTCGTGCGCATGCTAATTGCTCCAACGCACTACTTGAGCATTATGAGCTTCCGCGTTGCGAGGAACGACCCTGCCTGCATTCGTAAGAAATACACGCCGCTTGCAACTGGCTCGCCCCGTGTGTTCCTCCCATTCCAACCAATCTGGTACGATCCAGCAACCTTGTTGTCATCCACCAACGTCGTGACAAGACGCCCGCCGACGTCGTAGAGCACTATCTTCACCCGTGCGCCAGGATCGGGCACGTCAAACGAGATCGTCGTGGTCGGGTTGAACGGATTCGGGTAGTTCTGACTGATGCTGAATTGCTTCGGAACGTCCGCTACGGGCTTCGGTTCCACTATCGACACGAGTGACGGCGCCGAGCAGCCCATGTCCGGACTGTAGTCAACCGACCCATAGAACTTCGTAGAGCTTGGGCTACATTGACTTGGTGGGGTCCGCGGCCAATAGTTGTTCTCCGCAACGATCGTGTTCGACGTGAGGTTCGACACGTAATAGGCGGTGTTGGGCCGAATAATATTGCGTCCGACCGAACTTCCCCCGGTCGCATGGCCGAGGTCCGGATCAGCATCGTTGATGACCGCGAACGCATTCGTGTTGTTGTTGACGGTGGACGACTCGACGACGGCGACCGAGTAGTTATCGCACTTCACGCCCGCGTTGTTGTACTGGATGACGTTGTGCGAGCGAATCTCAGGGTTGCTTCCGTAGCTGTACACGCCGATGGTATTGTTCGTGATGGTGCTGCGCTTTATGGTCACCCCACCGTCATCCTCGACGTAGATCCCGTTCGTCGTGTTGTCGTCTATGGTACATTTGTCAACGGCCACCGACGAATCGCCAACGTCGTCGATCCAAATGCCATCGCCGTTGTCCGTGAACGTGCAGTCGTAGACTGTGCCCTTGACCCACGACTCGGTCTCGCGCGAAAGATACAAGCCAATGTCGTTGCCGTCGAACGTCGTTCTCGTCGCGTCGAGCTTCGAATCCTTGTACAGCGCGACGCCATACAGCGAGCAGTCCTCGATTATTGAGTTCGAAAGCACGAGGTTTGTGCCCAGCAACGCGTTGATGCCGTACTCCGGGCCGCGGATCGTCGTGCTGTCGACCGTGACTGTGCCCGCATACGCGACACTCAACCCCAGATACTTGGTATCCTCAATCAAACATCCTGAGAGCGATATCTCGTCGTTACCCTGAACTGCGTAGTTCGCGTTCTTGAATACACAGTGCTCAAACGTCGCGCTTCCGCCGTCCAATACGAAGATCCCCCACCACGCGTCGTCCGCTGTGCTGGCACCTTCAGCGTCGAATGCTGCGATCTGAATAGGGTCTGCCGCCGTTCCGAACGCGTCGCAGTCGCCGGAAATGAGAAATTCTATGAGGTCGTCATTTGTCCCCTCGTCGGCGAGATCCTCCATCCACACGTGAATGCCCGTTCCGGCATCGATTGTCAGCGAAGCGCCGTCCGGCACTTCATAATCTCCAGTCATGAAAACATCGCCGCCCCATTGGAGCGACGACACATCCTCCGGTGTGAATACGCCGTACTCGTACTCGTAGACAAAGTACTCAAAATCACCTGAATACGTCGCGACGACGATCGGCTCCACCAACGTGAGGACCACCACGACGGACTTGATGGACCGCCCGAAGTCTGTGACCACGCACTGGGCCTCGGTAGCCCCCGCCTCAATACTGAGCGGTGCCACGAAAACGATATCCTCCGGGTGCAGTTGGAGCGTATCTTCGACGCTGCTATACCCGATCACTGACACCTGTATTTGCGTGTTCAGGGGCATCGCGCCCGCGACCTTTGCTAGATCGAAGTGGAACTCGTGTTGCTCGCCATCGTCGTAGTAGTCGTCCGCCTTGAAGACAATAAAGTCCGTTCCATACGTTGCAACCTCAATCGAGTCCCGCGATGCGTCGCCCGGGTCCTCATAGTAGTCACTCACCGTAGCAAGGGCGTTCTCGTTGCTGGATGTCACGTCGTAGACAGGAGGAATGATCTTGACGTTCCAGCACCCTGCGTGATTCCCGCAACCGCTTGTCGGGCCCGAACAGTCAATCGGACGCCTCGGACAGGAGCCCGGAGCGTAGAACGTGCAGTTGTCAAGCATGAGTCCAAGGTCGAGCATCGCGTTGAACTCTTCGTACCCATAACGCTTGTCACTAGTCAAATCAGGAGCATCAGCAAATTTCGCGACCGCAAAGCTCTGAAACAAGGTCCGGAAGCGTTCGTCTCCCGTTTCTCCTCCCAACCACGCGAAGTCATCGTCCTCGAGTAACTCCGCAAGACTCGTCAGCGTGACGTCATCCTCGCGCACCCATCGGTATACGAGATCGTCTGTCGGGTCAGACGGCGAGTTCGAGAATCGGTCGTAGAGATATGCCATCCACGTTTGCTCTGCCATGTACTTTCGTTCCGCCTCGCACCGCTCCACTCGTAGAATGCTAGTATCGTACGAGATGTCGCAGGTCTTGTCTTGTTCACCACCTGCAATGTACTCGGCCAGCTTCGAAAGCGACTCGTTTACGTTGCTGTACCAAGTCGCTGGACTGTTGAGCCCAAGGCAGGCGTGTTGAAGCTCGTGAGCAAACCCGAGAGTCAATACGTCATCAACCGTGAATTCGGTCACCGGGCCGCACGCTTTGGTTGAGTCAGCCGCAAGGAGCCAAAGCGTGTACGCACGATACGGACCTTCTCCGGGAAACGGGCGCTGTGCGTATGAGTAATTTGTGCATTCCCGGTAGTACTCCGAGTGGCCGCAAGCGCCGACAAAATCCTCGTTGTCATATAGCTTCAGTATGATGCGCGTGTACACGGAGTCATCGGGAAACGTGTACTGCAGCCCTCCGTAGGCCGGATCCTCATCGGCATCGGTGAAGTAGTTCCATATCTTCGGAAAGATGTCGTCGCCGTTGGTTGAATCCGCGTCGACAACCCGATTCACAAAATATGCAACTGTCGCGGAATCCCAACGGGCTACCACGCCATCGGTTACCCAGAGGTCAAACAGGTTGGCGAATGTGGGGTTTACCGCGGAGAGATCAAATTCTCCCACGCCGTCTCCGTAGCGATGATACTTGTTTAGGGGATCCCAGCCCAGATCCGGTTCAGGAATAGTGTCTGGAGGTTCGCCGCCGCAGACGCTTCCCCCACCACCACCTTCAAATTCGACGGAAGCGAACCCTGGTGAACCCAAAGAGAAACAAACCACGACGGCGATAGCCATCGCGCATACAATTTGTCTCATTGCTAACCTCCCCGTTAGGCAGGACTCAGTCGCCCCAGTAGAGCGACCTCACGCATCCCCACGTCGTGACACGTGTTGACGCATTAGAAACGAAAGATTCAGAACGCTAGTTCCCCCCCTTTAGGCAGGACTCAGTCGCTTCGGTAAAGCGACTTCATGTATCCCCACGTCGTGGAACGCGCTGACACGCTGGGAACAAACGACGCAGAACCGTCGTCTTGGTACGTATACTCGAATCGAAACAACCCGCCGGCTGGCATCAATATCCTAAGCTTGGCGTAGTGGCCCTCACGCGTCCTGACTACCAAGACGTCGTTTGGACGCGCAGCTTCAGACGGCCCGTAGAGACTTGGATCGGTCGGCGCTGCGGTTAGGTTTTCGTATGTGCTATCCGCTGAACCAATGTAAGTTATCGCACTGGGCGAGATGGCGAGTAAGAGGTCCGTTAGCGTGCTCGCGTTCACGGATTCCGCCCGAGTGTGGGCAACTGTTACAGCGTAAACAATGTCGGCCCCGGACGCTGGCGACGCCTCTAGGGAATCCGAGAAGTCCCACCCACCTCCCGTCAACGGGAAACCCACGACGCCGGTGTGCAGAACTGCGGCGGCAGTTGAACAAAGGGCTAGACTGACGACGACGGCGCCGAATGCCGTAGTGACACTGGTCGGTGCAGTGAAAAAATAGTGGCGGGGCCAGCTGCCGCACATCGAGCGACGATGTGTCCTGGCTCGTTCACAAACCCGATTCTCCGAATTGTTGTTCACGGCGCCGCGATTTCCTCGCCAACCAAGTTACAGCGGGACTGTAAAGTAACAGCTGCGAGTGCGCGAACCAGCGTGTCCCTGCCGACTCCCCCGGGACCGTTACACTGCGCGCGGGTGTTCTCAATTGGGGAGCTTACTAACATCAGACTAGTTTGTCCACTGTTTTCTTTGCGCTACTGCAAGATTTCTGCATTCTCCTGAATTGACCGGTTCCATTCACATATCCGAGTACGCACAAATCGGCTTCACCGCACCCCTGAGACGACGGATGCTGACTTGAGGTTAGGAACCTCCCGCACATGTTTATTGCGGTGCGCTCGCCGACATCGCCCGCGAGGCAGATGTTGAGCTACGATGCAGGGCAGGGGAAGAAGTAGGCGCTATTCGTCGTCGTCCGTACTCGTCGAGTCTGCGTCCGTTGTGTCGGGCGGTAGCAACGCATTCTCGAGCAGCTCGGCGCCGAAGCCTTTCTTCTCGAGCGCGTTGTAGGAGAAGATTGCGTAGCCGGTGATGCCGACGTCACGCAGGAGTTCGACCGCTTCACCGAGATACTCGTCGCGGCCGTCGAATACGCCGAGGCCCATCAGCCAGCGGTCCTTGCCCACCATGCGGTTGTAGATGACGGCGCGGCTTTCCAATTCGAGGGGCGGGAAGTTGTACGCCATCGGCACGACGAAGTCCATCCAGCCTTTGTTCACCCAGCGCGCCCAGTCTTGCGCCTTGTCGTGGCGCGCGGTGAAGGGGTCGGCGACGACGGCGGCGGAGAGGGGCTTTTGTCGGCACGCGGCCTTGACGCTAAGAATCATGCTGTCGACGTCGGAGACGCGCGCCTCGTTGTAAAGGCTGTCGACGAGGGCGAGCGCACCGGCGCCGATGGCGCGCTGCAGCGCGGCGCGGTCGCCCTTGGCGGCGAGCGCGGGGTCGACGCCGTACTTCACGGCGAACGCGGCGCGCGACGCGGGGTCGAAGCAGAACTCGCGGTTGGGATAGCGAATGTAGTCGAGGTGGATGCCGTCGACTTCGTAGTCGGACACGATCTCGCGCACGACGCGCGCCATGTGCTCGCGCATCGCGCGATTGCCGGGCGACGCGAACCAGCCCTCGAGTCCCGCCTTCTTCCAGCGCGACGACGGCATGCGGTCCATGCGCGTGCCGCCGGCGTCGGTTAACAACCAGTCGGGGTGGCGCGCGACGAGGTGCGTCGGCGGCGGCGTGCGCGACATGTCGGACCACACCAAAAAGACGTTGATCCACGCGTGCACGGCGATGCCGTTGCGGTGCGCGAGCGTGAGCAGATACGCGAGCGGGTCGAAGTCGGCGATGGGCGCGTCCAGGATCGACGCGGGCGGCTCGATGGCGGAGCGATAGAACGCGTCGGCGCGCCCGCGCACCTGCACGAACAAGAGCTGCGTGCGCGTCTGCACCGCGAAGTCGACCATCTTGCTGACTTTCTCGGGCGAGGTGAGCGCGTCGCGCACCACCCACAACGCGCGAATCTCGTCGTCGGGGAGGATGGGCGTGCTTTCCTTGAGGCTCGTGAGGTACGGCGCGGGAAAGAGCGCGGTGTCGGCGAACGCGGGCGCGGGGACAAACGAAAGAGCCCGTCTCGACGAGACGGGCTCTTCATTGAACACAGGGCCGCGAGCCGTTGCGGTCCAGATGGCAGCGACGACGACCGAAGCGCACAGAGCGACTCGGCGACCGCGCGCCATGCTACCCGGACTTCTTGGGAGCCGTGCGCTTGCTGGAACCGGCGCTCTTCTTGGTGTCGGCCTTCTGCTTGGCCGGCTTGGCCGTCTTCTCCTTCGCGACCTTGGCGGGCTTGGCCTTCTTTTCCTTCTTGGGCTTGGCTTCCGACGCTTCCGCCTTCTCCTTGCCCTTGCCGCCCTTCGCCGTTTCTTCGGTCGCGGTCGCTTCGACGACGCCCTTCATCATCGGCTTCTTGCTGGCCTCGGAGTCGACCAACTCGAGCACGACCATGCGCGCGTTGTCGCCCACTCGCGTCTGGTCCAGGCGGATGATGCGCGTATAGCCGCCGTTCCGCTCCATGTACAAGGGAGCGAGCTGGTCGAAGAGCTTGCGCAGCACGACCGTGCTGCGCACGTAGCGACCGGCTTCGCGCCAATGCGCGAGTGCCACGCCCGCGGCGCCGTTCTTGTGCGCCGTGTGGCCCTTCTTGGCGCGCGTGATGAGCTTCTCCGCGACGCGGCGCGCCTCCTTGGCCTTGGGCGCCGTCGTCGTGATGCGCTCGGTGGCGAACAGCGACGTCACCATGCTGCGCATCATGGCGCGACGGTGGGCGGCGGTGCGGCCGAGCTTGCGATGATCCTTCTGGTGTCTCATTGCATATCCTCTTGTCTAGTCGGGGATGTCGTAGCTTCGTCCTCCGCTCAGGTCCTCGCGCGAGACATTTGGTATCGCGCTGCGGAAATCGCGTCGGACGAACTACGACATCCCCTCACGCCTAGGCGTTCTCGGCCTCGGCCGCGATATCGGAGTCGTCGTCGGTGTCGTTGTCGATCTCGTCGTCGGTCATCGGCGCCGCCGGCATGGCCGGCTTGGGCGCGCGCCCGCCGAGGAGCGCGTCGATGTCCATGCCCAGGCTCAAGCCCATGCCGGAGAGAATCTCCGTGATCTCCTTCAAGCTCTGCTTGCCGAAGTTGCGGTACTTGAGCATCTCGGCTTCGCTGCGACGAACCAGGTCGCCGAGCGTCTTGATGTTCGCGCGACGCAGGCAGTTGCCCGAGCGCACCGACAGCTCCAGCTCTTCGACGCTGCGGCCCAAGAGCTCGCGCAAGCGGTCGCGCTCTTCGTCGACCACGGGCTCCTGCGCTTCCATCGGGGCTTCGTCGAACTTGATGAAGAGGACCATGTGGTCCTTCAGGATCTTGGCCGCGAACCCGAGCGCGTCCTCTGGTGTCACGCTGCCGTTGGTCGTGATCTCGAGGATCAAGCGGTCGTAGTCCGTGCGCTGGCCGACGCGGGTGTTCTCCACCGTGTACGCCACCTTGCGGATGGGCGAGAAGTTCGCGTCCATCGGGATCAGGCCGATGTCGTAGTCGCCGAGGTCGTGCGCCTCGCCGGGGATGTAGCCGCGGCCGTGGCCGACCAGGATGTCCATCTCGACTTCGACGTTCTCCGACGCCGTGCACAGCACGAGGTCCTTGTTGACGATCTCGATGTCGGGGTCTTCGGTGATGTCGCCGGCGCGAATCGGACCCTGCTTGGTGACCCTGAGCTTCAGGAACTTGGGATCGTCGTTGTGCATCACGACGACGAGCTGCTTCAAGTTCAGCACCACGTCGGTGACGTCGTCGACGACACCCGGGATGTTCGAGAGCTCGTGCAGCACGCCCTTGATGCGCACCGCCGACACCGCCGCGCCCTGGATGGACGACAGCAGCGTGCGACGAAGCGCGTTGCCGAGGGTGAGCCCGAAGCCGCGCTCCAGGGGCTCCACGATGAAGCGCGCGTTGGTGGGCGTGGCGGTCGCGTCGTCGCGAAGGATTTCCTTCGGCATCAGTAGATTACGCCATTTCATGCTTCCGTTCCTCCTGCCTGCGAGCCCTCTATTATAGGGACTCGCGGGTGATTACTTCGAGTAAAGCTCGACGATCAGCTGTTCGTCCACCGGAACCGGGATCACGTCGCGGCTCGGAATGTCGGTGAACACGCCTTCGAGCTTGTTCGTGTCGAGGTCCAAATACGGCACGGCCTGGCGGGCGTCGACGTTCTTGATCGCCTCGCGAATGATGAACAGGTCGCGGCTCTTTCCGTGCGGCGCGATGCGGTCGCCCGGCTGCACCAGGTAGCTGGGAATGTTGACCTTCTTCCCGTTGACCTCGAAGTGGTTGTGACGAATGAGCTGGCGCGCCTGCGCGCGCGAGGTCGTGAAGCCCAGCCGGTACACCACGTTGTCCAGACGGCGCTCGAGCAGCTGCAAGAGCGTCGTGCCGGTGATGCCCTTGGTGGCAGCCGCCTTGTGGAAGTAATTGCGGAACTGCCGTTCGAGCAAGCCGTAGGTCTTGCGCAGCTTCTGCTTCTCGCGCAGCTGTACGTTGTACTTCGACGACTTTCTCACCCGCGCCTTGCCGTGCTGGCCCGGCGGGGAGTTGCGCTTCTCGATGGCGCACTTGTTGGAGTAGCAACGGTCGCCCTTCAAGAAGAGCTTTTCGCCCTCTCGACGGCACAGCTTGCACTTCGCGTCACGATACCTAGCCATTCATCCTCCAAGCGGGTAGCCGCGAGGCTACACGCGCCGTCTCTTCCGCGGACGGCATCCGTTGTGCGGCTGGGGCGTGCAGTCCTTGACCGCGGTCACTTCCAGCCCCGCCGCGCGCAGCGACCGAATCGCGGCCTCGCGGCCCGCGCCCGGTCCCTTGATCCACGCTTCCACTTTACGCATTCCCAATTCCAGCGCTTCGCGCGCGCAGCGCTCGGCCGCCAGCTGGGCGGCGAACGGCGTGCTCTTGCGCGAGCCCTTGAAGCCCACCATGCCGGGGCTGGCCCACGACACCACGGCCCCCGTCGAATCGGTGATGGTCACGATGGTGTTGTTGAACGTCGACTTGATGTGCGCGACACCGTAGGCGTCGACCTTCTTGAGCTTCTTCTTGCCCGAACCCGGGCGCTTGCCGCCGGTCTTCTTTGGTTCGTTCGTCGTCAAAGAGATTCCTCCTTACACTCGCCTTGCGCGTCGCACGCTTACTTGGACGGCGCCTTCTTCTTGCCCACGCCCGGACGCACCTTCGGGCCCTTGCGCGTGCGCGCGTTGGTGCGCGTGCGCTGGCCGCGCACCGGGAGATTCAACCGGTGGCGTCGTCCGCGATAACAATTGATGTCGATCAGGCGCTTGATATTGAAGCTCAAGTCGGTGCGCAATTCGCCTTCGACCTTGAACTCGTTCTCGATGATGCCGCGCAGCTTGATGCCCTGGTCTTCGCCCAGGCTCTTCACGCGCGTGTCGGGGCTGATGCCCGCCTTCTCGCAAATGATCGCCGCCGAGTGCGACCCGATGCCGAAGATGTACGTGAGCGCCACGACGACGCGCTTTTCGTTCGGAATGTCTACGCCTGCGATACGCATGTTTCTCCTCTTAGCCTTGGCGCTGCTTGTGGCGCTTGTGCTTGCAAATCACGCGCAGCACGCCCTTGCGCCGGATCAGTTTGCAGTCCGGACAAATCTTCTTGATCGACGTTCTGACTTTCATGGCTCAATCCTCTACTTGTATCGATACACGATCCGGCCCTTGGTCGGATCGTACGCGGAAATCTCCAAGGTCACGCGATCCCCGGGCAGGATCTTAATGAAATGCATCCGCATCTTTCCGGACACGTGGGCGAGCACGATGTGCTTGTTCGCCAATTCCACCCGGAACATCGTGTTCGGCAACGCCTCGACGACGGTCCCTTCGACGGTAATACTGTCGTCCTTCGGCATTCTCCTCCTATCGCGTCAAAATGCGGGGGCCGTCTTTGGTCACGGCCACCGTGTCTTCAAAGTGCGCCGACAACTTGCGATCGGCGGTGACGATGGTCCAGCCGTCTTCCAGCGTGAACACGTCGGCGGTGCCGACATTCACCATGGGCTCGATCGCGAGCACCATGCCTTCTTCGAGCAGCGGCCCCTGGTGGGGCGGCCCGAAGTTGGGCACCTGGGGGTCTTCGTGCATGCGCTTGCCGATGCCGTGACCCACCAGCGACCTCACCACCGCGAATCCACTCTTGCGCGCGCGAGCTTCCACCGCGTGCGAAATATCCGTCAGGCGGTTGCCGGGTCGCGCCTGGTCGATGCCCTTCTGCAGCGCGTCCCACGTCGTCTCGAGCAGCTTCTCGGCATCCTTGCTGATGCGCCCGACCGGAATCGTGCGCGCCGAGTCGACGTAGTAACCGTCCTTGTAGACGCCGATGTCGAGTCCGACCACGTCGCCTTCGGCGAACGTGCGGTCGTCGGGAATCCCGTGCACGACCTCCTCGTTGACCGAGATGCACGTCGACGCGGGATAGCCGTGGAAGCCCTTGAAGGCCGGCTTCCCGCCCCGCTCGACGATCAGGTTCTCGATCGCGGCGTCCAATTCCTTGCGCGTGCGCCCGGGCCGGATGAAATCTCGCGCCAGGGCGAAGCACTCGACAACGATGGCGCCGTTCGCCTCCATGATGTCGATCTCGTCGAGCGTCTTGAGCATGATCATGCTGGTGCCCGTCCCCGGCTACGACAAGATACGCTCGATCGCCTTCGTCACGTCGTCGACCGGCAAATCGCCGTCGATCACGTGCGTCGCGACGCGTCCCCGATAGTGATCCAAGATGGGGCGCGTCTGCGCTTCGTACACGTCCAGCCGTTTCGCGATCGTCTCGGGACGATCGTCTTCGCGCTGGACCACCTTGCCGCCGCACTTGTCGCACACGCCGTCGACGCGCGACGGGTTGTGCTTCACGTGGTAGACGGTCTTGCAATTCGTGCAGGTCCGTCGACCCGACAGCCTCTCGATCACCGCGTCGCGACTCGCGTCGAGCACGATGATGGCGTCGATCCGCGAGCGCGTCTCGGCGAGGAGCTGATCCAGCCCCTGCGCCTGTCCGACGGTGCGCGGGAACCCGTCCAACAGCCAGCCCGCGAGCGACGCGTCGTTTCGTACCGCCAGGATCGCGTCGCGCATCAAACCCAGGATGATGTCGTCCGACACCAGCTGGCCCGACGCGAGCACGCTCTCCACTTTCTTGCCGAGCTCGCTCTTGGCGGCGACGGCTTCGCGCAACAAGTCTCCGGTCGAAATGTGCCGGAGCTTCAACTGATTCCGCAGCCGTTCGGCTTGCGTGCCCTTCCCGGAACCCGGGGGCCCGAACAGCACCAAATTCATTTAGCCTCGGCGGCCCTTCAAGCGGCCGTGCTTGACGAAGCCTTCGTAGTGGCGCATCAGGAGGTGCGACTCCACCTGGCGCAGCGTATCCAGCATCACGCCGACCACGATCAGGAGGCCGGTGCCGCCGAAGTGGAACGGCACGTTGACCTTGGTGATCAGGATGTCGGGCAGCACCGCGATGAACGCGAGAAAGAACGCGCCCGGCAGCGTGATGCGCGTCAAAATCCGGTCGATGTACTCGGCGGTGCGCTTGCCGGGACGGATGCCCGGGATGAAACCGCCCGACTTCTTCATGTTGTCCGCGAGGTCCACCGGGTTCAAGACGATCGCGGTATAGAAGTACGTGAAAAAGATGATGATCAGCGAATAGAGCGCGATGTAGACCCAGTGCCCCGGCGACAGAATCAGGTGCAGCGACTGCAAGAAGGTCACGTTCGGGAACAGCGCCGCGATGGTGCCCGGGAACATGATGAGCGACTGCGCGAAGATGATCGGAATCACGCCCGCGATGTTGACCGAGAGCGGGATGTGGCTCGCCTGCCCGCCGTACACGCGGCGGCCCACCACGCGCTTGGCGTACTGGACCGGGATGCGTCGCTGGCCTTGCGTCACGAAGATGACGCCGGCGATGATGGCGATCATCAGCAAGAGAATGATGACGAGCTTGAACGGCGTCATCTGGCCCAGCGTGACCGCGCGATACGTGTTGAGCGCGTCGATCGGGTAGCGCGCCAGAATTCCGATCGTGATGATGAGCGAGATGCCGTTGCCGATGCCGCGGTCGTTGATCTGCTCGCCAAGCCACATCACGAAGATGGTGCCCGCGGTCAGCGTCAGCACGGTCAGCAAGCGGAAGCCCCAGCCCGGGAACATCACCGCCGACTGGCCGCTCGGGCCGGTCATGCTCTCCAGGAAGATCGCGATGCCGAAGCCCTGCACGATCGACAGCACCACGGTGCCGTAGCGCGTGTATTGGGTGATCTTCTTGCGTCCCTCTTCGCCTTCCTTCGCGAGCTTCTCGAAATACGGAACCACGGCCTGGAACAGCTGCAGAATGATCGACGCGCTGATGTACGGCATGATGCCGAGCGCGAAGATGGTCGCCTTCTCCAGGTTGCCGCCCGCGAAGAGGTCGTACAGGCCGAGGATCGTCCCGCGCTGGCGGGCGAAGAACTCGGTCAGCACGGAGGCATCGACACCCGGCGTCGTGATGTGACTGCCGATGCGATACACGACCAGAAGCCCCAGCGTGAACATCACGCGGCGCTTCAGTTCGGGGATGCTGAAGATCTCCTGAATCTTGTTGAACATAATATTGTCAAAGAACGATCAGGAATCGAACCCGTCTAGCCGACGAGGTTGACCTGTCCGCCCGCCTTCTCCACCGCTTCCTTGGCCTTCTTGCTCGCGGCGTGCACCTTGATGGTGAGCGGCTTCTTGAGCTCGCCGTCCGCGAGGAGCTTGACCGGATTGTTCAGGTGACGAATGAGTCCCTTCTCGAGCAACGCGTCGACGTCGACGGTCGCGTTGGCCGCGAACCGATCGAGGTCGCCGAGATTGATCACCTGGTAGCCGATCCGAAAGATGTTGGTGAACCCGCGCTTGGGCAAGCGGCGCTGCAGCGGCATCTGGCCGCCTTCGTACCATGAATGCTTGGTGTTGCCCGTGCGCGACTGGGTACCCTTGTGGCCGCGCGTCGACGTCTTGCCGTGGCCGGAGCCCGGGCCGCACCCGATGCGCTTGCGCTTCTTCTTGGAGCCCGCCGCGGGCTTGAGCTCTCCGAGTCGCATGTTACTTGCCCTCCTCGACACGTACGAGGTAACGGACCTGATGGATCATGCCGCGCACCTGCGGGGTGTCGGCCTTGACCAGGGTCTGATACGTGCGCCGAAAACCGAGCGCCGTCATGGTCTTCTTGTGGAGCGGCGGCACGCCGATGACGCTCTTGATCTGCGTGATGCGAATCTTCTTAGCCATTCTTGGCCTCGATTCCGAACAACTGATTGATGGAGATGCCGCGACGCTTGGCAACGTCCTTGGCGCTCTCCAGCTGCTGCAAGGCCGTCATGGTGGCCTTGATCAGGTTGTGCGGGTTGGTCGAGCCGAGCGACTTCGCGAGCACGTCGCGCACGCCCGCCGACTCCATGATGGCGCGCACGGCGCCGCCCGCGATAACGCCGGTACCCGGCGTGGCCGGCTTCAAGATCACCTTGCCGGCGCCGAACTTCCCGTACACCTGGTAGGGAATCGTGCCGCCCATCAAGGGCACGCGGATCATGGAACGCTTCGCGCTCTCGCCGGCCTTGCGGATGGCGTCGCTGATTTCGTTCGACTTCCCGAGCCCGATGCCGACCCGGCCCATGCCGTCACCGACGCACACCAGCGCGTTGAAGCTGAAGCGGCGTCCGCCCTTCACGACCTTCGCCACGCGATTGACGTAGACGGTGGTCTCGATGTACTCCGGACCGCCGCGCTCGCGTTCGCGCTCGCGTGGTCCGCGCCGTCCGCGATCGTCCTTGCCGCGGCCTTGTCCCTGTCCGCCGCCGCGCGGTCCCCTGCGGTCGCCGCCGCGGCCGCCGCGATCCGGGCGCGCGGGGCGATCGCCCGGCGACGCCGGCGTCGGCGTGGTGGTCGGTGTGCGTTCGTTGGTTCCGGTTTCCACTAGATCGTCCTCCGAATGATTCCGCTAAAAGTCGAGTCCGTGTTCGCGCGCCGACGCAGCCAGCGCCGCGACGCGGCCGTGATACAAATAGCCGCCGCGATCGAACGCCACCTTCTTGTAACCCTTGGCCTGCGCGGCTTCGGCCAGAAGACGGCCGACTTCGCGCGCGATCGCGGTCTTCTTGCCGCCCGCCGACGTCTTCGCCGCCTTGCCTTCGCCCTTCTCGCCCTTCGCCGCCTTGCCCTTCTTCCCCTCCGCCTTGGCGTCGGACTTCTCCGCCTTCGCGTCTGCCTTCGCCGCCGCGGGCGCCGCGACCTTCAAGCTCGACACCGACAGCAGCGTGCGACCGGCTTCGTCGTCGATCAATTGCGCGTAGATGTGCTGGTTGCTGCGAAACACCGCGACGCGCGGACGCTCGGGCGTACCCGCGACGCGATTGCGCACGCGCTTGTGACGACGCCAGCGTTTGTAATCTTCGATCTTCCCGAACTTCCTCTGCATGACGATCCTCCCGTCGACGGACTAGCCGCCGCTCGCTGCCGACTTACCGGCCTTGCGCTCGATGTGCTCGTCGACGTACTTGATTCCCTTGCCCTTGTAGGGCTCCGGCCCGCGCACCGCGCGAATCTCGGCCGCGACTTGGCCCACGCGCTGGCGATCGATGCCGCTCACCTTGATCTTGGTCGGTTCCGGCGTTTCGACCGTGATGCCTTCCGGCACCTTGAAATCGACCAGGTGCGAATACCCGATGGTCAGCACCAGCGACCGCCCCTTCGCCTCGGCCTTGTAGCCGACGCCGACGATTTCCAACTCCTTGGCGAAGCCCTCGGTGACGCCGCGCATCATGTTGGCGATGTGCGCACGCGTCGACCCATGGTCGGCGCGCACCTGCTTGTCGTCGCTCGCACGCGTGACGACGACTTCGCCGCCCTCTTGCGCCACCGTGCACGACGACGGCACCGCGATCGACAGCGCCCCCTTGGGGCCCTTCACCGTCACCTTGGTCTTCTCGACGTTGACCGTGACTCCCGACGGGATCGCCACGGGCCTCTTTCCGATTCGCGACATGATTCGTTCCTCTGTGTTACCAGATCTCGCACATGACTTCGCCGCCGATGCCGCGCTTGCGGCACTCGACGTCGGTCAGGATGCCCTGCGACGTGGACACGATGGCGATCCCGTAGCCGCCCAGCACGCGCGGGAGGTCGGCCTTGGGCGAGTAGACGCGACGGCTCGCCTTGCTGATGCGGCGCGACCCCTGCATCACGCTCTGCTTGTCGCGCGTGTACTTGAGGTAGACCCTCAACACACCCTGCTTGTTGTCCTCGATGTACTTGACGCCGCTCAAATAGCCCGAGTCGAGCAAGAGCTTGCTCATCTGGGCCTTCACGCGCGACGCGGGTACGTCGACGTACTTGTGCTTGGCGCGCGTTGCGTTGCGCAGCCGCGACAGGTAATCAGCAATCGGATCGGTCATCGCCATTTCGTCTATCTCCTACGCGGAACGCGTCGAGCGTTCTCCGCTCATGTCCTCGCGCAAAACACAAATTCGTGTTACATCGCGCTGCGGAAATCGCGTCGAACGTCTCGACGCATTCCGCTTTTCGATGGGCAAGAACACTCGACGTGCTCCGCCCGTTATTCCTACCAGCTTGCCTTGACCACTCCCGGGACTTCGCCTTGCAGGGCGAGGTCGCGGAAGCAGATGCGGCAGATGCCGAAGCGGCGCAGGTACGCGCGCGAACGACCGCAGCGGTTGCAGCGGTGGTACGAGCGCACCTTGAATTTCGGGCGTCGCTTGGTCTGCGCAATCCAGGATTTCTTGGCCACGTTTCCCTTTCCTTCGAACGAACCGCCGCCCGCTAGTTCTTGCGGAACGGCATCTTCATGTGCGTCAACAGCGCCAACGCCTGCTCGTCGGTTCGCGCCGACGTCACGATCGTGATGTCCATCCCGAAGATCTGCGCGATCTTGTCGTAGTCGATCTCCGGGAAGATGATCTGCTCCTTGATGCCGAGCGTGTAGTTCCCGCGACCGTCGAAGCCCTTGGTCGGTACGCCGCGGAAATCGCGGATGCGCGGGAGCGACAGGTTCACCAGGCGATCGAAGAATTCGTACATGCGTTCGCCGCGCAGCGTCACCTTGCAGCCGATCGGCATGTTCTCGCGCAGCTTGAACGCGGCCACCGAGATGCGCGCGCGGTTCAGGCGCGGCTTCTGGCCCGTGATCAGCGCGAGGTCGCCCATGGCGGCGTCGACCAGCTTGCCGTTGGTGACGGCTTCGCC
>CAZLLI010000030.1:0-32613 GCA_964560355.1 uncultured bacterium
TGCAGGTCGCGCACAACGTCGTCCTGGGAGAGAACTCCGTGGTGGCGGCGCAGGCCGGTATCTCCGGCAGCACCGAGATCGGCAACGGTGTCGTGCTGGGTGGCCAGGCGGGTTTGGCCGGCCACATCGTGGTCGGCGATCGCAGCGTGATAGCGGCGCAAGCGGGTGCCACCAAAGACGTGCCCGCCGGCATGGTGGTGTCGGGGTACCCGGCGCGCGAGCACTCGCTCGCCAAGAGGCTCTTCGCGCACACCGCGATGCTGCCGGAATTGTTCAAGCGCGTGAAACAGCTCGAGCAGCGCCTGCGCGCGCTGGAGGAAGGAGGCCGACGTGATTCGTCAACAACGAACGATCGCTAACGAGTTCGTGATCGAAGGCCTCGGCCTCCACACCGGCAACACGGTGAAGATGCGGGTAAGACCGGCGCCCGCGGGCACCGGCATCAAGTTCATCCGCGTCGACTTGAAGCCCGCGGTCGAGATTCCCGCCAACGTCACCAGTATTCCGAACCAGGCGGCGTCGTACCGTAACACCACCATTTCGAACGGCCCCGCCGAGATCCATACCGTCGAGCACGTCTTGGCGACGTGTTACGGGCTCGGCATCGACAACTTGATCATCGAGATCGACGCCAACGAGCCGCCCGAGCCCGCCTCCGGCACCTACGCCGCCTACGTGCGCGCGTTCGAGCAAGCGGGCACGGTCAACCAGGGCTCGCCGGCCGATATCTTCACCGTCGACCGCGCGGTGACGCTCAAGGAGAACGGCATCGAGATCCACGCCGTTCCCGCGGACGATTTTCGTGTGAGCTTCACCATCCAATACGACAACCCGCAGATCGGGACCCAGTACGCGAGCTTCACCGTCTCGCCCGACGTGTTCGAGAAGGAGATCGCGCCCGCGCGGACCTTCGTGATGTTCGACGACGTCGAGCGCTTGCGCACGATGGGACTCATCAAGGGCGGCAATCTCGGCAACGCGCTCGTGTTCACGCGCGACGGCGTCATGAACGAAGAGTCGCTGCGTTTTCCCGACGAATGCGTGCGCCACAAGATCCTCGATCTCATCGGGGACCTCTCGCTGTTGGGGTCGCCGATCAAGGGGCACGTGCACGCGGTGCGCTCGGGGCACGCCGCCAACGTGCGCTTCGTGCGCAAGCTCTGGGACATCCACCAGGGCAAGAAGCGCTCCGCGACCGCCGCCGACGCGGGCGTGTGGGACATCAATTTGATCCAAGAGATCATGCCGCACCGCTATCCGTTCCTGCTCGTCGACCGCATCATCGAGCTCGAGGACCGCAAGCGCGTGGTCGGTATCAAGAACGTGACCATCAACGAGCCGTTTTTCAACGGCCACTTTCCGGGCCATCCCATCATGCCCGCCGTCCTCATCATCGAGGCCATGGCGCAAACGGGCGGTGTGATGCTGCTCAATACCGTCGACGATCCCAAGAAGTACCTGGTGTACTTCACACGCGTCGACAAAGCCAAGTTTCGTCGCCCCGTGCTGCCCGGCGACCAGCTCCGTTTCGAGCTGGAGATGAAATCGCTGCGGCGCGGGCTGTGCACGATGCAAGGATTCGCTTACGTCGACGGCAAGCTGGCGGCAGAGGCCGAACTGTCTTCCGTCATCGTGGAGCGATGAACCGAAGGGGGCACTACGGTGCGCACGTATAACCTCAAGAAGACCGAGATCCATCCGACCGCCGTCATCCATCCGTGGGCGCGCATCGGCGAAGGGGTCAAGATCGGCCCGTACACCGTGATCGGCGAGAACGTCGAAGTCGGTGACGAGTGCGAGATCGGCTCCAACGTCTTGATCGAAGGCGCGACCAAGATTGGACGCAACAACAAGTTCTTCCACGGCGCCAGCGTCGGCACCGCCCCGCAGGACCTCAAGTACCACGGCGAGACCACGCACCTCGTCATCGGCGACGACAACGTGTTTCGCGAATTCGTGACGCTCAACCTCGCCACCGGCGAGGGCGAGTCGACCGTCATCGGCAGCAAGTGTTTGCTGATGGCGTACGTTCATGTCGCCCACAACTGTGTGATCGGGAGCGAAGTCATCCTGGCCAACGCGGTGAACCTCGCCGGACACGTCACCATCGACGACTTCGTCACCATCGGCGGGCTCACCCCGGTGCACCAGTTCGTGCGCATCGGCAAGTACGCGTTCATCGGGGGCGGCAGCCGCATCGAGCGCGACGTGCCCCCCTTCATCAAGCTGGCGGGGAATCCGCCGCAGATCTACGGGCTCAATTCGATCGGGCTCGAGCGCCGCGGCTTCGACGCCGAGCGCCGCGCCCACGTCAAGGCGATCTACAAGCTCCTCTATCGGAGCGACCTCAACGTGACGCAGGTGATCGAGGCCCTCGACGGCGACGACTGGGACAGCGCCGACGCCGCCGAGATGGCGCAGTTCCTGCGTCATTGCGAGCGCGGCATCACCAAGTAGCACGTGGGACTGCGGGTCGGAGTCGCGGGCACGGGGCGCTTGGGTCGCGCCCACGTGCGCGTGCTCCGCTCGTTGCCCGCGGTGGCGCACGTCGCGTGCTTCGACGCCGATAAGGATCGCGCGCGCGCGGTGGCCGATGAATTCGGCGCCACCGCGTGCGATTCGCTGCGCGCGCTCTTCGACGCGGTCGACGCGGTCGTGGTGGTCACGAGCACGTCGGCGCACGCGGAGGTGGCGCTGGCCGCGATCGCGGCCGGCAAGGACGTCTTCGTCGAAAAGCCCATCACCTCCACGCTCGCCGACGGCGAAGCGCTGGTGCGGGCCGCGCGCGAAACCGGTCGCATTCTCCAGGTCGGCCACATCGAGCGCTTCAACGGCGCCATCGAAGCGGTGCTGCCGCGCATCGGCGCGCCGCTCTTCGTCGAAGTCCACCGCCTCGCCCCCTTCACCATTCGCGGCGCCGACGTCTCGGTGGTGATGGACCTCATGATCCACGACCTCGACCTGCTCGGCGTGCTGGTGGGGGAGCGTCCTGCCGACGTGCGCGCGAAAGGCGCCGCCATCATCACCAACGAGCCGGACATCGTGAATGCGCGTCTCGAATACGAGGGCGGGTGCGTCGCCAACGTGACCGCGAGCCGCGTCACCGCCGCTCCCATGCGCAAGGTGCGCGTGTTTTCGCACAACGGGTACTTCTCGATCGACCTCTTGGCCGGTGTCGCCACCCATTACCAGAAGGGCCCGCGCCTCGCCGAGCAGCTCACGGCGCTCAAGGGCGGCGCGTCGGTCGGCCTCTCCGACATGGTGCGCGTCGAGCAGCTGCGCGGGGACGGCGTCGAACCGTTGGTGAAGGAACTAGCCGCCTTCTGCCGCGCGCTCGAGAACCGCAGCGCGCCGCCCGTCACCGGCGAAGACGGCCTCGAAGCGATGCGCCTCGCTACGACCGTGCTTGATCGAGTCGGGCCCGCCCGCGTTTAATCCCCGCATGGCGCCGACGGGCGACATCGTGTTGTGCGCCGGCGAGCTGTCGGGCGACATGCACGCCGCGCACGTGGTGGCGGAGCTCGCCCGACGCGGCGGCGCGCGCGTCACCGGCATGGGCGGCGCCCACTGCGCACAGGCGGGCATGGACGTCCGCTTCCACCACCGCGACTACGCCGTCATCGGATTCACCGGCGTCCTGGCCGGCCTCCCCAAGTTCATCGCGCTCGAGCGCGCGATGAAGTCTCTCATCGACCGCGCGTCGCTCTTCATCGCGGTCGACTACCCGGGACTCAATCTGCGCCTGTGCGAGTACGCGCGGCGCCGCGGCGTGCCGGTCCTCTATTACATAGCGCCGCAGGTATGGGCGTGGGGCGCGGGGCGCGTCGCGCGCATGAAGCGCTGCGTCGACCGCGTCGCGGTCGTGCTCCCGTTCGAAACCGAGATCTACGCGCGCGCCGGCATAGCGGTCGAGTTCGTCGGGCACCCGTTCGTGGTCGACCACGAGTTGCCACTGCCGCGCCCGGAGTCGGCCCGCGAGTGGGTGGCCCTGCTCCCGGGGAGCCGCGAGTCGGAGGTGCGCCACATGCTCCCGCTCGTGATCGAAGCGGCGGCGCGCCTCGCGCAACGGCGGCGGGGGTCGCGCTTCGTGATCGCGAAGAGCCCGGTGGTGGCGGAGGCGCTGTACCGTTCCGAGTTGGCGCGCGCGTCGTTCGACGCCCGCCTCGAGCCCGACGCGGTCGCGGCACTCGCGGGCGCGCGCGCGGCGCTGGTGGCGTCGGGGACCGCGACCTTGCAGGCCGCACTCCTGGAGACGCCGCTCGCGATCGTGTATCGCACCGGCGCGCTCAATTACTTCCTGGCGCGACGGCTGGTGACGATCGAGCACGTGGGTTTGGTCAACGTGTTGCTCGGCGAAGGCGTGGCGCCGGAGTTCGTGCAGGAGCGCGCGCAACCCGGCGCCATCGCGGACGCGCTCGCGTCGCTTCTGGACGATGCGCCGCGCCGTGCGTCGATGCTCGCGCGCTTTCGGACCCTGCACACGAGCTTGGCCGGCGGCGCGGGTGCCGCGCGCGTGGCCGAGATCGCGCTCGAGCTCGTGCGCGGAAAGGCGCGCGCGTGAAGGCGTCGCTCACGATCGTCCCGCCGATCGGCGCGGTGGTGATTCGCGCGCTCGCGGTCACGTGGCGGCTGCGCGTACGCGGGCGCGAACACGTCGACGAAGCGCGCCGCATCCACGACCGCATCGTATTCGCGTTCTGGCACGGGCGCATGCTTCCGCTCGCGTACCTCCACCGGGGCGAGGGCGCGCGCGTGCTCGCGAGCGAGCACCACGACGGCGAGCTCTTGGGCCGCACCATCGGCTATCTCGGCTTCGGCCACGTGCGCGGCTCGAGCACGCGCGGCGGCACCAAGGCGATTCTGGGGCTGGCCGACGCGGTGCGCGCGGGCTACGACATCGGACTCACCGTCGACGGCCCGCGCGGCCCGCGCTACCAGGTGAAGCCGGGCGTGGTCGAGCTCGCGAAGCTGACCGGCGCGGCCATCGTCCCGGTGACGACGGGTTCGCGGCGCCACAAGACCTTCGCGTCGTGGGACGCGTTCGAGCTGCCGGCGCCGTTCACGCGCGTGGTGGTCGAGTACGGGGCGCCCATTCGTGTCCCCCAGGACGCCGACCGCGCCGCGCAGGACGAGAAGCGGCGCGACGTCGAAGAGAGCCTGCGGCGCATCACGGAGTCGTGCGACCGCGACGCGCGATGACGCCGCCTTCCATGCACACGTGGGACGGAATCCCGGCGCTGCGCCCGCTGTCGTGGCTCTACGGAGCGGCGGTGGCGGGTGTACGCGCGCTGCGCGCACCGGGTCGTCCCGCGTCGTCGTCTCCGCGAATCGTGTCGATCGGTAATCTCGAAGTGGGCGGGAGCGGGAAGACACCGCTGTGCGCGTGGTGCCTCGAGCGAGCGCGCGACGCCGGCCGGCGCGTCGCCTACGCAAGCCGCGGCTTCGGCGGTGACGCCGAGCGCGGGCCCCTGGTGTCGATGGTGCTCGGAGCGGGTGCGCCGCCGCCGGACTCGTTCGCGGGTTTGCGCGTAGTAGCTCACGACGCGGACCTCGCGCGAGCGCTCGGCGACGAGGCCGCCCTTGTGGCGCGGCGCGCCCCGGAAGCGACCGTTGTCGTCGCGCGCGACAAGCGGCGTGCGATCGGCGCGGCCGCGCGCGCCGGCGCCGAGATCGTGATCGTCGACGACGCCTTCCAGTCGTTCGCGCTCGCGCGCCACGTCGACGTGGTGCTGCTCGACGCGCGCCGCCCGCTCGCCAACGGCCTGGTGCTGCCGGCGGGGCGCTTGCGGGAAGCGCCCTCCGCCCTCGCGCGCGCGGACGTGGTCGTGTTCAACGGCGCCGCCGACGCGGACGCGGTGGCGGAGGCGCGTGTGCGCGTGGCGCGTTGGTTGCGGCCGCACCAGCGCGTGCTGGGGCTCTCGCGCAGCGTGACAGTTAGCGCGGCCAACGTGGCCGCGCACGGTACACCGCGCGCCGTCGTGCTGGCGTGCGCGGTGGCGCGCCCCGACGACGTGCGCGCGTCGGTCGAAGCAGTGGGCGTCGGCGTCGACCGCGTGCTCGCGTGGCGCGACCACCACCGCTACACGGCATCCGACGTGGATGCGATCCGCGCGCGCGCGCGCGGCGTCGTCACCACGGAGAAGGACTGGGTCAAGCTCGAGCGCTTCGACTGGGGCGACACGCCGGTGTGGGTGGCGCGGCTCGACGTCGCCGTCGTGGGGACGGACGACGGGGCGTGGCTGTTGGGATAAAAGCACGAACGCCGCGGGGCATAGTGCCCCGCGGCGCTCGCTTCGAGTTTGGAGGTAGGCCTTGGGGCCTTACTCGAGATTGACGGCGTCCGAGAAGTTGACCGAGATCGAAGCCTGCACTTCGAACTCTTCCTCGGTCCCGACTTCGCGGCCGTGGAACGTAATGTCGGCGCGCATCCCGACCTGGTTGGGCGAGCCAATCAAGCCCGAGAGAATGGGGCCGCTCTTGTCGCCCCAGGTAACCAGGCGAATGACGGCGTCGGTCTCCTCACCCGTGGTGATGTAGATGTTCGACGATTCGTCGCGCGCGGGAAGAGCGCCGCTGCCACCGTCGGTGCGCGTCCAGGCAATGTGATAGCTGTCGATCATGACCTGGTTGTGCGTCGTGCCGGTGACGAGCGCGTTGTACGGACGCGACTGGAAGATGACCGGGATCAGATCCTCGGCCACGTACGCCGGGTCGGTACCGTTGTCGACGAGGACGTCGCTCTGAACCGGCGCGCCGCCGTTGAACTCCAAGATGCTCACGACGTTGCGGCCCGACTCGGGCGCGTCGTCGCAGGCGACCATAGCCGCGAAGGCGATGGCGAGTAACGCGATGGAACGCTTCGACATGAAACCTACCTCCTAAAAGGGTGTTTCCCGCGCGCGCGGCCGATCAAGGCGCGGACGTGGGTAATCGGTGGGGCCTATTCGCAATCGTCGTGCCAGGCGAGAATTCCACTCCGAACGACGAAGGCGTGTGTTGATAACGCGTTAGGACGCCGCCCAGGGAGCGGGGGCGGCCCCGTCGAGGCCTCATCGTGTGCAAACTGCGTGTCGCGGGGGATCGTTGTTGCAAATCGGGGCGCGTCTTGCCTAGCATCGAGAGCACTCCCGCATCCCAAGAAAGCGCTTCGAGTTAAGACGATCCGTGGTCACCACCGACTTCCTCATCATCGGCTCCGGAATCGCGGGGCTCTCGCTCGCGCTGAACCTCGCCGAGCGCGGCCGGGTCGCGATCGTCACCAAGAAGGCCCTCGAGGACTCCAACACCAACCAGGCGCAGGGTGGCGTCGCGGGCGTCCTCGGGGACGACGACTCCTTCGACCTGCACGTGGCCGACACGCTGAACGCGGGCGCGGGCCTGTGCCGCCGCGACGTCGTCGAGATGGTGGTGCGCGAAGGCCCCGCGCGCATCCGCGACTTGGTGTCGCTCGGGGTCGCGTTCACGACCGAGAGCGGGCGCCTCGCGCTCGGCCTGGAAGGCGGGCACTCGCGCCACCGCATCGTGCACAGCGCCGACCACACCGGCCGCGAGATCGAGTCGCACTTGCTCGACGCGGTGCTCGACCACGACCGCATCGACGTCCACCCCTACCACATGGCGATCGACCTGATCGCGCCGCGCCACCTCGAGCGCGCGGGCGCGCGCGGGGTGTGGGGCGCGTACGCGATGGACGCGTCGACGGGCGAGGTGCGCGCGTTCGTCGCCAAGCGCACCATTCTCGCGAGCGGCGGCGCCGGCAAGGTGTACCGCTACACCACCAACCCCGACATCGCGACTGGCGACGGCGTCGCGATGGCGTACCGCGTGGGCGCGCGCATCGCCAACCTCGAGTTCGTGCAGTTCCACCCCACGTGCCTCTACCACCCGCGCGCGAAGTCGTTTCTCTTGACCGAAGCGCTGCGTGGTGAGGGGGGACGTTTGGTCGACGCGAGCGGGCGCCGTTTCATGGACGACTACGACGCGCGCGCCGAGCTCGCGCCGCGCGACATCGTCGCGCGCGCGATCGACAGCGAGATGAAGAAGACGGCGGCGCCGTGCGTCTACCTCGACATCACCCACCTCGCGGCGAGCTTCATCGAGCGACGCTTCCCGAGCATCCTCGAGCGCTGCCTCGAATTCGGCATCGACCCGCGCACGACCCCGATTCCCGTGGTGCCGGCGACGCACTACTTCTGCGGGGGCGTCGACGTGGACACGCGGGGGCGTACCTCGGTAGAGAACCTGTTCGCGATCGGGGAAGTGAGCCACACGGGGCTGCACGGCGCCAACCGCCTCGCCAGCAATTCGCTCTTGGAAGCGCTGGTGTACGCCGCGCGCGCGCACGACGCCGTACTGGAGGGCGTGGACGCGGCGGTGCTCCCGGGCGTGAAGCGGTGGGTCTCTCCCGGCGCCGGCGCGGCCCCCGACCCCATCGTGCTCGAGCACGACTGGGACGAAGCGCGTCGCGTGATGTGGGACTACGTCGGCATCGTGCGCAGCGACGCGCGCCTGGCCATCGCCGCAGAGCGCTTGGCCGCGCTGGCCGCCACGGTCGAAAACGTGTACCGTGCCAGCGTGGTCACGCAAGACTTGCTCGAGCTGCGCAACATCATCCACGTGGGACGTCTGGTGGTGCAGTCGGCGCAGAGCCGCAAGGAAAGCCGCGGGCTCCATTACACCGAGAGCTACCCCGGGCGCGACGACGCGCGCTTCCTCCGCGACACCGTGCTCACCGCGGGATCGGAGTCGTAGCGCATGGAGTGGTACAAGGTCGCGTTCGGCGACATCTACCCGCTGGTGTATCCGCACCGCGACGACGCGGAGGCGGCGCGCGTCGCGGGCCGGCTCGCGCCGCTCTTGGGCGGCCGCTCGCCGGTGATCGACGTCGCGTGCGGCAACGGGCGCTACATGGCGGCGTTCGCGCGCGCGGGGCTCGAGGTGTTCGGCGTCGACCTCTCGGAGTACCTGCTCGCGGACGCGGTGGCGACGCGCGCGCTGCGCGGTCGCGTGATCCTGGGCGACATGCGCGCGCTCCCGTTTCGCGACGGGTGCGCGGGCGCCGTGGTCAACATGTTCACGAGCTTCGGCTACTTCGAGACCGACCTCGACAACGTGCGCGTGATGCACGAGGCGGCGCGGGTGACCGCGGGCGGGGGCGTGTTCTTGATGGACTTCTTGAACGCCGCGGCGCTCGACCTGCGCGTGGGCGAAGCACCTTCGGTGCGGCGCGAGCGCGGTGCCGTGATCGAAGAGCGGCGCGAAGTCGTCGACGACGCGCGCGTGCTGGTGAAACACGTGCGCGTGGGGGTCGAGGGCCGCGACGCGATCGAGTATCACGAGCGCTTGCGCCTCTATCGCTACGACGACCTCCTGGCGATGGCGGAGGCGGCGGGCCTGCGTGCGCGCGCCGTGTACGGCGACTACGACTTGAGCGAGTACCGCGCGGCCAGTTCGCCGCGCGTGATTCTGCTGTGCGAAAAGCCGGAGGAGACTTCGTGAGCGGATTGCGCGTCACCATTCCCGTCGACACCATGGGCACGACGGTGCTGTGCCGCGACTACTTCGGGCGGGTGGACGCGCCCGTCCACCGTCGCGTGGGCGGCTTCCGCGCCAACAGCCCGACGTGGTCGCGCGTGTTGGGGGAAGCGCGCGGCGTCGACGCACGCGTGGTCGCGCGCCTGGTGGAAGCGAACGAGGCCCTCGGCGCGCCGGCGGAACTCGTCGCGCGCTTGCGCGGCCTCGCCGACGGCAGCGTGCGCGCGGTGGTGACGGGGCAACAGCCGGGCGTCGCGGGCGGCCCCTTGCTGTCGCTCTACAAGGCGGCGACGGCGATCGCGTCCGCGCGCGCGATCGCGTCGCGCTGGAAGACGCCGTGCGTGCCGGTGTTCTGGCTCGGTTCCGACGACGATGACTTCGCGGAGATTCGCGAGCTCACGGTGGTGAGCGACGCGCTCGCGGTGGTGTCGGTGAATTTGGACTCGCCCGCGCACGCTCCGGGACGCCGCGTCGGCGACGTCGCCGGGAGCGCGGTGGCGCGCGCGTGGGAAGCAGTGCTCCCGTTTCTGCCGCGCAACGACGCGACCGCGCGCGTGGGCGAGTGGATCGACGCCGGCGGCGACTTGGGCCAGATCGCGGCGCGCGCGGTGGTCGAGCTCACGGACGGGGGCGTCGCGGTCATCGATGGGCGGGAGCCCGCGCTGCGCCTGGCCGCACGCGACCTCTTGCTCGCGTTCTTCGACCGCGAAGACGAGGTGCGCGCGCGCGTGCGCGACGAAGGTGCGGCGCTCGTCGCCGACGGCTACCACGCGCAGCTCGACACCGGGAGCGACTCGGGATTGTTTTGGGTGCGCGACGGAGTCCGCCAGCGCATTCCGGCGGAAGCGCGCGCGGCGGCGCGCGAGGCCTTCGCGCGCGACATTACGGCGGTTTCGCCCGGCGTGGTGGCGCGCAATCTGCTGCAGGACGCGGTGCTCGCGCCCGCCGCGGTGGTACTGGGACCGGCGGAGATCGCGTACCGCGCGCAGCTCGCGGGCGTGTACGACGCGCTCGGCGTCGCGAAACCGGTCGTGCTGCCGCGTCTCGCGGCGACCTTCGTGCCGCCGCCGGTGGACGACGCGGGCGCGCGGGCGGGCGTCGACCCGGCGCTTCTCGCGACCGACCCGGCCGCCTGGGTGGACGCGGTCAAGGCGTCCGCGGAGAGCCCGCGCGCGGCCGCGGCGGCGCAAGCGTTCGAAGAGACGTTTCGCAAGGAGGCGGCGCGCTTCGCGGCGGCCGCGGGTGAGAGGCTCGACGCCAAGGCGCGCGAGAAGCTCGAGCGCCGCGTCGCCGAACTCGCGCAGCGTGTCGCGGGGGTCGCGCGGGGTGCCGTCGAGCAGGACGCCCTCGCGGGAGCGGCCGAGTGGCCGTGGCTCGCGCGCGCGGCGGAGATGTTCGTGCGCGACACCGTGCCGCAGGAGCGCTTCCTGTCGGCGCTGGTGCCGCGCACCTTCCACGGGCGCGACGCGTGGAGCACCATCGACGACGTCGCCGCCGCGCACGTGCGCGACGCGTTAGACGGGCGCGTCCTGCATCGTGTATATTCGCGGTAGCTATGCGAGTGTTGGCGATCGGAATTCACCCCGACGACGTCGAGATCGGGTGCGGCGGCACGGTGGCGCTCTTGGCGCGGCGCGGCGACGAGGTCACCATTTTGGACCTCACGCGCGGGGAGGCGTCGACCAACGGAACCCCCGAGCAGCGCGCGGGTGAAGCCGCGGAAGCGGCGCGTATACTCGCCGTGAAGCGCCGCGTCAACGTGGCACTCCCCGACACCGGACTGCGCTCCGAAGAGCCCGAGCAAGTGCGCGCCATCGTGCGGGTGATCCGCGCCGCGCGGCCGCACGTGGTGCTGGTTCCCAACGCCGATGACCCCCACCCCGACCACATGGCGGGCGCTCTGTTGTCGCGCCACGCGATCTTTCTCGCCAACGTGAATGGCTACGCCACCGAAGAGGGCGGCAAGCGCCAGGAGCGCTGGCGCGTCGCGCGGTCGCTGGTCTACGTCGGGCGGCGCGACGTGCGGCCGGACGTCGTGGTCGACGTGACGCCGGTGCACGAGGTCAAGTTCGCCTCCATTCGCGCGCACGCGAGTCAAGTCGGCGGGGGCGAAGGAGCGCTGGCGACGCCGCTCACCGACCCGCGCTTCCTGTCCGTGATCGAGGCGCGCGACCGCCTGGCCGGCCGCAAGGTCGGCGCGACCTTCGGCGAGGCCTTCGAGCTCGTCGCGCCCATCGCGCTCACCGATTTCACGCCCTTGGTTCCCCCGGAGTCGTGACGAGCGTGCGCCCTCTGAAAGTAGGAATCGTTTGCTACCCGACGCTGGGAGGGAGCGGGGTGGTCGCGACCGAGCTGGGGAAGTCGCTCGCGCAGCTCGGGAACGAAGTCCACTTCATCACCACCGGGCACCCGTCGCGCCTGTCCGGCTACGACGAGCGCGTATACGTGCACAAGGTGGTGACGGGCGAGTACCCGCTGTTCCAGCAATACACGCCGTACTCGCTCAGCCTCGCGGTCAAGATTCGCGAAGTGGCCGAGCAGTACGAACTCGACCTGGTCCACGTCCACTACGCCATCCCGCACGCGGCGTCCGCGTTCCTGGCGAAGGAAATGCTGAAACCGGTGCGCCTGCCGACCATGACGACGCTGCACGGCACCGACATCACGCTGGTGGGCATCATGCCCTCGTACTACGAGATCACACGCTTCAGCATCGAGAAGAGCGACGCCGTCACCGCGGTGTCGGAGTTCTTGCGCCGCGAGACGGTGCGCGAGTTCCGCATCGAGCGCCCGATCGAGGTCATCCACAACTTCGTCGACACGAACCTGTTTCGCGCCGAGGAGCACCCGTGCGCAGCCCGCGGGCGCCTGTCCCCGAACGGCGAGCGCGTCCTCATGCACATCTCCAACTTCCGTAAGGTCAAGAACCTCCCGGTAGTACTTCAAGTATTCAACGAAGTGCGGAAGCACGTCCCCGCGCGCCTCGCGCTGGTGGGTGACGGCCCCGAGCGCGAGTCGACGGAGCGCCTGGCCGAGGAGATGGGCATCGTCGACCGCGTCGACTTCATGGGCGACCAGGAGTCGATCTCCGACATCCTGCCGGCCGCCGACGTGTTCCTGCTCCCGTCGCAGCACGAGAGCTTCGGCCTCGCTGCGCTGGAAGCGATGGCGTGCGGGGTGCCGGTGGTGGGGTCGCGCATCGGCGGGCTCCCGGAAGTAATCGTGCACGAGGAGACCGGCTACCTGTGCGACCCCTCCGACGTCCAATGCATGACCGCGATCGTGCTCGGCCTCCTGCGCGACGAGGATCTGCGCCGCCGCATCGGGCGCGCCGCACGGGCGCGCGCCGAGCGCGAGTTCAATCTCGACAAGATCGTCGCGCGCTACCTCGACGCGTATCGACGGCTGGTGGAATCGTGAGCGGGGAGTTTTGGACCGCGGTCGAGCGCATTCGCGAGCACGACGGCCGTTACGCGCGTGACGCGTACGCCTTCGTGATGGATTCGCTGGACTTCACCATGCGCGCGGTGGGGGAGCGGCGGCACGTTTCCGCGCTGGAGCTGGTGCAGGGGCTGTGCGCGAATGCGCGCGAGCGCTTCGGGCTCTTCGCCTACACCGTACTCAGCAAGTGGGGATTGGACGGCGGCGACGACGTCGGCGAGATCGTGTTCCAACTGATCGACGCCGGCATTCTGTCGCGCCAGGAGAGCGACCAGCGCAGTGACTTCGAGCGCACGGTCGACTTTCGCGCCACACTCGACGCCGCGGCGCTGGAGTCCGACGCGTAGCGCTAGCCCGGCGGCCACGCGAACACGCGCCCGCCCAGCACGTGCAGGTGGATGTGGAACACCGACTGTCCCGCGCCCGCGTGCGTGTTCATGACCAAGCGATAGCCCGATTTCGACAGCCCCATCTCCGCCGCCACCGCGCGCGCGGCCCACATCAACTTTCCCAATAGCTCGCGGTCGCCGGCGTCGGCGTCGTCGAGCGTTGCGATGTGCTTGCGCGGTACCACCAGCGCGTGCGCGGGCGCGGCGGGGTTGACGTCGCGAAACGCGACGGCGGCGTCGTCTTCGTAGAGACGCGTGGCAGGTATCTCGCCGTCGAGGATGCGGCAGAACACGCAGTCCTTCATTCGAGCCTCCTTCGAGACAGACCAGTCGCGAGCGGAAACAGTATAGCGCCATAGGGGATGCGACGCACCCGTCGAGTGACGGCGGCGCGACGAGGTCGCACCGGACACGACCGGGCAGCATGGGAAGTCATTGGTACGCTTCTTGCCCCCTCGGCCGCGGGAACCGGCGTCGCGGCCGCATCTCGATCGCCGCGCCGGCGCCCGCGCACCAGGCACGCAACCGCACACGCATTTAGAAGGTGGTTAACGCCCGCGAGCAGGAGGACCCATGGGTTCGGCGACCGAAATCATCTCGTTGATTCGCACGCGACAGGACGTGAACCAGTTCCAGCGCTTGAACTGGAAAGGCACCTTCGAGGATTACCTCGACGTGGTGGCGAAGCAACCGCGCGTGACGCGCACCGCCTTCCAGCGCATGTACGACATGATCGTGTCGCACGGGGTGGAAGAGTACACCGAGCACAAGCAGAAGATCTCCCGTTACAAATTCTTCGACGACGCCGAGAACGGGGGCGCCGACGCTATCTACGGCCTCGAGCAGCCGGTCATGAAGATGGTCAACATCTTCAAGGCGGCGGCGCAGCGCTACGGCACCGAGAAGCGCATCCTGCTCCTGCACGGTCCCGTCGGCAGCGCCAAGAGCACCATGGTGCGCTTGCTGAAGAAGGGCCTCGAAAACTATTCGAAGACGCCGGAGGGCGCGCTGTACACGTTCGGATGGCGCGACGAGACCAGCAGCGAACTGCGTCACGTCGACTGTCCCATGCACGAAGAGCCGCTGCACCTGATTCCGGAGCGGCTGCGCGAGGAAGTCCTCGCCAACCTGAACGAGCGCTCGAGCGACCCCGTCTACCCGATTCGCATCGAGGGCGAGCTGTGCCCGGCCTGCCGCTACCAGTTCAACGAGCTGATGCGCCGCTACGACGGCGACTGGACGAAAGTCATCCGCCACGTCGAGGTTCGCCGCATGGTGCTGTCGGAGAAGGACCGCGTCGGCATCGGGACCTTCCAGCCCAAGGACGAGAAGAACCAGGACTCGACCGAGCTCACCGGCGACATCAACTACCGCAAGATCGCGGAGTACGGGTCCGACAGCGACCCGCGCGCGTTCAACTTCGACGGCGAGTTCAACGTCGCCAACCGCGGCATGATCGAGTTCATCGAGGTGCTGAAGCTCGACGTCGCCTTCCTCTACGACCTCCTGGGCGCGAGCCAAGAGCACAAGATCAAGCCCAAGAAGTTTTCGCAGACCGACATCGACGAAGTCATCATCGGCCACACCAACGAGCCCGAGTACCGCAAGCTCCAGAACAACGAGTTCATGGAAGCGCTGCGCGATCGCACGGTGAAGATCGACGTGCCGTACATCACGCGCCTCAAGGACGAAGTGCGCATCTACGAGCGCGACTTCAACCGCGCGCGCATCAGCCACACCCACATCGCGCCCCACACGCTCGAGATGGCGGCCATGTGGGCCGTGCTCACACGACTGGAAGAGCCCAAGAAGGCGTCGATCAACTTGGTGCAGAAGATGCGGCTGTACAACGGCCAGTCGCTGCCCGGCTTCACCGAGGAGAACGTCAAGGAGCTGCGCAAGGAGACCACGCGCGAGGGCCTCGACGGCATCTCGCCGCGCTACATCCAGGACAAGATCTCCAACGCGCTCGTGAGCGACGAAGCCGACCGCTGCATCAACCCGTTCATGGTGCTCAACGAGCTCGAGTCGGGGCTGCAGCACCACTCGCTCATCAACAGCGACGAGTTGCGCAAGCGCTACCGCGACCTCCTCGCGCAGGTGAAGGACGAGTACGAGGACATCGTCAAGAACGAGGTCCAGCGCGCCATCTCGGCCGACGAGGACGCCATCACCAAGCTGTGCGCGAACTACGTCGACAACATCAAGGCCTACACGCAGAAAGAGCGCGTGAAGAACAAGTACACGGGCGAGGACGAAGAGCCCGATGAGCGCCTGATGCGCTCGATCGAAGAGAAGATCGGCATCCCCGAGAATCGCAAGGACGACTTCCGCCGCGAGATCATGAACTACATCGGGGCGCTGGCGATCGACGGCAAGACCTTCGACTACAAGACCAACGCGCGTCTGCAGAAGGCGCTCGAACTCAAGCTGTTCGAGGATCAGAAGGACTCGATCAAGCTCACCAACCTGGTGTCGAGCGTCGTCGACAAGGAGACGCAGGCCAAGATCGACGTCGTCAAGCAGCGCTTGATCCGCAACATGCACTATTGCGACATCTGCGCGACCGACGTGCTGAATTTCGTGGCCAGCATCTTCGCGCGCGGCGACGTCAAGCGCTCGAGCTAGGGCGTCGGGAGGCGCGAATGGTCCAGCGCATCGACCGCGACCTGAATCGCTTTCGCCAGGTCGTGCGGGGGCTCGTCAAGAAGGAGCTCCGCAAGTTCATGACCACGGGCGAGCTCGTCGGACGGCAGGGCCGCGACTACGTCTCCATTCCGATCCGGCAGATCGAGATTCCCACGTTTCGCCACGAGACGCGCCGCTTCGGCGGGGTGGGCCAGGGTGACGGCGAACCGGGGACTCCGATCGGCCAGGCGGAAGGCGACGGGCACGGCCCCGCCGGCGACGCCCCCGGCGAGCACATGGTCGAGGTCGAAGTCGCCCTCGCCGAGCTCGCGCGCATCATGGCCGAAGAGCTCGAGCTTCCCAACATCAAGCCCAAGAGCAAGGACGTCATCGAGGCCGAGCACGGCAAGTTCACCGGCATCCACAAGAACGGCCCCGAGTCGCTGCGCCATTTTCGTCGCACCTTCCGCGAAGCGTTGAAGCGCCAGATCGCGTCGGGCGCGTACGACTTCGCGCACCCCGTCATCGTCCCCATCAAGGACGACAAGCGTTACCGCGCGCGCCGCACCGTGCACGCGCCGGAGACCAACGCGGTCATCTTCTATCTCATGGACGTGTCGGGTTCGATGGGTGACGAGCAGAAGGACGTCGTGCGCAACGAATCGTTCTGGATCAACACCTGGCTGCGCCATCAGTACAAGGGTGTCGCGACGCGCTTCATCGTGCACGACGCCGAGGCGCGCGAGGTCGACGAGTACACCTTCTTTCACACCCGCGAGAGCGGCGGCACGCGCATTTCGTCGGCCTACCAGCTGGCGGCCGACATCATCGACGCCGAGTGCCCGCCGAGCGAGTTCAACGTGTACCTGTTCCACTTCTCGGACGGCGACAACTGGGGCGGCGGCGACACCCAAGTGTGCGTGAAGCTCTTGAACGAGCGTTTGCTCCCGGCCGCGAACCTGTTCTGCTACGGCCAGGTCGCGAGCCCGTACGGGAGCGGCGCCTTCATCAACGACCTCGCGGGCGCGTTCAAGGCCGTCGACAACGTCGTCCTGGCCGAAATCAACAGCCGCGACGAGATCTACGACTCCATCAAGAAATTCCTGGGGAAGGGGCGCTGACGTGAGCGTCATCGAGCACGACGAACTCACTTCGCTGATCGCGGAGATCGAGGATTACGCGCGCGGCTACGGCCTCGACTTCTTCCCGGTCATCTTCGAGATGCTGGACTACGAAGGGATCAACATGGTCGCTTCGTACGGGGGCTTTCCCACCCGCTACCCGCACTGGCGCTTCGGCATGCAGTACGAGTACATGCAGAAGAGCTACGGCTACGGGCTCCACAAGATCTACGAGATGGTGATCAACAACAACCCGTGCTACGCGTATCTCTTGAACTCCAACCAAATGGTCGACCAGAAGCTCGTCATCGCGCACGTCTACGCGCACTGCGACTTCTTCAAGAACAACGCCTACTTCCGGAACACCAACCGGCGCATGATGGACGAGATGGCCAACCACGGCAACCGCATCGCCGACTACATGGCGAAGTACGGGCGCGACGTGGTGGAGGACTTTCTCGACGTGTGCTCGTCGATCGAAAACCTGATCGACCCCAACTCGCTGTTCGACGCGGTCGAGCGGCGCGAGGAGGCGGCGCCCGACGAGGGAGAGCCCGCGCGCGACGTGGCGCGCCTCAAGAGCAAGTCGTACATGGACCCCTACATCAACCCGCCCGAGTATTTGGAGCGCCAGCGCCGCGCGCAGGAAGACGCGCGCGCGAAGCAGCAGTTCCCGGCGTCACCCGCGAAGGACGTGCTGCGCTTCCTCATCGAGTACGCGCCGCTCCCCAACTGGAAGCGCGACATCCTCTCGATGATTCGCGAGGAGGCGTACTACTTCGCGCCCCAAGCGCAGACCAAGATCATGAACGAGGGGTGGGCGTCGTACTGGCACGAAAAGATCATGACGACCAAAGCGCTGCGCTCGAGCGAGCTGGTCGACTTCGCCGACCACCACTCGTCGACGCTGGCCGTCCACCCCGGGCAGCTCAACCCCTACAAGCTCGGCTACGAGCTGTTCCACGACATCGAGCGCCGCTGGGACACCGGGCGCTTCGGCAAGGACTACGAAGAGTGCGACGACATCGCGCGCAAGAGCGCGTGGCGGCGCGACACCGGCGAGGGGCGCGAGAAGATCTTCCAGGTCCGCGCCATCTACAACGACATGACCTTCGTGGACGAATTCCTCACCGAGGAATTCTGCTACGAGCACAAGCTGTTCACGTACTCGCTCAACGAGCGCAACGCCCGCTACGAAATCGCGGACCGCGACTTCCGCGCGGTGAAAGAGAAGCTGCTGTTCCAGCTCACCAACCTCGGGCACCCGTTCGTGACCGTGATCGACGCCAACTACGACAACCGCGGCGAGCTGTACCTGAAGCACCGCTTCGACGGCGTCGAGCTTCGCACCGACTACGCCAAGGCGACCTTGGAGGCGCTGTTCCAGGTGTGGTCGCGTCCGGTGCACGTGCAAACGGTGGTGGGAGAAGCGAACGTGGTCTATACCTACGACGGCAGCACCCACCGCGAGCGCGCGCTGGCGGCCTCCGACGCCGCTTAGCGATCCTCTTCCGAAAACACCTCGGCGGTGAAGGCGTGCAGGCGCGCGCCGTCGGCGCGCCACGCGCCCGCGGGCAGCCCCGCCTTCGCGCAGACTTCGTCCAAGAATTCCTCGGCGCTCCAGCCGTACTGCGTCGCCACCTGCGGGAGAAGCAGGCCGCGCCGGCCGCGCGCGGCGGTGATGAGTCCGTGGCGGCCGACGTCGACGTCGTCCGCGTCGCGCACCGGCGCCGGCACCGAGAGCAGCGAAATCTCGATTGCGAGGCCCGCGACCTCGTCCGCGCGCACGGCGGGGAAGCGGGGGTCGGAGAAGGCGGCGGCGCGCGCCATCTCGGGCACGAGCGCGCGCAGCGGCGCGTCGGGCTCGACGCGCCCGATGCAACCGCGCAGGCGCGCGCGCTGGTGCAAGGTGACGAAGGCGCCGCGCCGCTCGCCGAGAATGGGGAGCGCGGCGTCGAATGCGATCGCGTATTCCGCGCCCACCGCGGATGCGATCGCGTGGCGCGCGAGCTGCAAGAGTGCCGCGCGCGACGCGGAGTCGGTGTTCATGGCGTCGTCACCACTGCCGCGGCGTAGCCGACCACGCTCTCGCGACTCCCAGTGACGTCTCCGGAGTTGATGCAGGCGAGCACGCGGCAACGACGCTCCTCCCACGCCGCCGCCGCCACCAACGTCGCCGCCACCGGCCCCGCCCCGCACGCCTCGCAGCGTCCCGATCGCACGTCGCGGTGGAGGCGTTGCGCATCGAGGGTCGAGAGCGCCGCGCAGAAGGCGGCGTCGAGCCGCACGGCGTCTTCGTAGGGATAGAAATGCGAGAGGTCGGAGCTCGCGACCAAAAGCGTGCGCGCGAGGTCGAAATGTTCCGCGAGCGCGTGTCCCAACGCGACGCACGCATCCCACGCTTGGTCACCCATCACGACGGGGACGATGCGCGGGCTCCCGCACGCGCGCTGCAAGAAGGGAAGCAGGACCTCGAGTCCGTGCTCGCCGCGCGCGCGCGATGGCGCCACGTGTCCGCGGTCGGAGAGACGAATCGACGCGTGCGCGCGCGCGAGTCTGCGCGCGCCGTCGCGGTCGACGTCGACGATGCCGAGGGGCGTGCGGTAGGCGTCGCCCTCGAAGACCGAGGTGAACGCGAACGCGTCGACGTGGGACGGCCCCACCAGCACCGCGGTGTCGAAGGCGTCGCGGTCGAGGCGCGCGAAGGCGCGCGCGGCCACCGCGCCCGAGTAGTCGTAGCCGGCGTGGGGCGACACCAGCGCGCGCGTGTGGTCGCGCGCAGTGCCATCGGGCGCGGCGCGCGCAAGGAGCGCGTCGACCCGGCGCGCCAGCTCGTGCGCGTCGGCGGGGTAGAACAGACCCGCGACCGCGGGGGCGCGAATGGAACGGTCGTCGTGCATGGCTACCTCCCGGGCGACGCGGTGCGCAGGTGCCGAATGCGGGCCACGAGGGCGTCGATGTCGCGCGCGGGGATCTCGGCCACGACACCCGACGAGCGGCTGGTGACGGCCCAGGTTTCGGTCGACCCCGCGCGCGGACGAGCGCGCAGCTCGTCGAGAAGGGTATCACCCGCCGCGGAGACCGCAAGCGAGAAGAGCGCCGGCTCCACGTCGCGCGCGCCGCCCTCGACCACGCGCGTGTAGCGCAGCGTGCGCAGCGCGCGCACGAAGTCGGTGGCGGCGCGGGCGTCGATGCGACCGAGCGCTGGGTTGGGGAGCGCCCACGCCTCGCCCGCGCGCACGAGGACGGCGGAGGTATCGGGCGTCGCCACGGCAATGCGGGTGGCGCGGCGCGGCGAAAACTGCAGCACGCGGCGGTCGCGCAGGGTGGCTAGGGTGGCGTCGAGCGCGCCGGGGACGTCGCCGTGCACGGCGACCACGCGCGCGTCGCCGTCCGCGCGGCACCAGTAGGTGCTGTCGGCGTGGAGCGAAAAGCGCAGCGTCACCGCGGGCGCCGGCGCGCGCTTCTCGAAGCGCACGACCCCGGCCGCGCGCGCGAACGCGTGTGCGGTGTCGGAAGCGGCGACGAATGCGCGCACGCGCATGCCGCGGAAGCGGCGCAGGTACATCGGCACCGCGACCGAGTCGCCCGCCACGGTGTCGCCCGCGACCACGGTGAACCAGGCGTCGACGCCGCGCCGCACCCAGCGCACCACGGGCTCGTCGCCGCGACGCACGTCGAAGGCGACGACCTCGCCCGGGTCGATGCGCGCGATGCGCTGGTCGCGAAACGCCGCGGCGTCGATCACGGCGGCCGCGAGGAGCGAGGGCGCCACCAGGACGACGTCGCCGTCGCGGCGGCGCGCGTAGACGCGGTCGCCGTCGACGGTGTGCGTGCCGAGCTCGAGATACGCGAGCGTGTCGCGCGCGGCGGTGAGGGTGACGATGGCGGCGGGCGGCGCGAGTCCGTACGCCGCGAGGTCGGCGGACGGTCCCAGATTGCGATCGACTTCGCCCTTCTCGATCTCGTCGATCAGGGTGGCGACACGCGAATACTCGGCGGCGTCGTCGACCGGGGCGACGACCTGCCAGTGGGTGCCGCGCACCTCGATGCGCACGCGATCGGCCGGTCGCGCGATGTCGACCGCGTCGACGGGCGCGGCAAAGGGCGCGAACAGGCGCTGCGCGTCGGCCTGCGCGCGCTCGGCGGCGCGCCGGCGCGGGAGCTCGACGAGCGCGAACGCGGCCACCGCCACCAGCGCGAGCGCGAACAGCACGAGCGACGTCCGCGAGAGCGTCATAGTCGGCGCCGCCGCGCCACCACGACGGCGCCCGTCACCACCGGCGCGAGCGGGAGGAGCACCAAGCACACGAGGAACACCATGCGGCCCTGGCGCTCGGTGATGTAGACGCTGTCGCCGAGCGCGCGCCGCGGACGAATGCGAATCAAGTTTTCGTCCTCGGCGAGGAACGCAACCGTGTTCAAGAAGAAGTCGGTGTTGCCGAGCACGCCGAAGAGCGCGTTGTCGGCGAAGTCGGAGTCGCCGATCAGCACCACGCGACTCGTGCGACCGGGTGCGGCGCCGCCGTTCGCGGCGACGAGCGGCGTCAGCGCGGCCGCGGCGGCGATGGGCAGCGGGCCGGCGATGTCGTTCCCCGCGCGCGTCGCGCGCCCGACGAGGAAGCTGGTGGTGTCGGTCTCGCCCCACGACGTCGCGTCGGTGATGCACAGGTAGCGCGCGTCGAGGCCGGCGCGGGTCGAGTCGGTCGCGATCATGACCGGGCGCGCGCGTGGAAACAAGGTCACGAAATTGAACCCGCGCGTGATGGGATGGTCTTCGTAGCGCCGAATCTTGGCCACGGTGGCGTCGAAGGAGCGGTCGCCGGAATCGAGTACCGTCTCCTCGAGCACGACGGCGTCGACGAGCGAGAGGTGGTAGCGCGCGAGGAGCGTGGACACGCGCGTGAAGCGGACGCGCGGGTCGAGCAGGAACAACACCGAGCCACCGCGCTTGAGGTAGCGCGCGAGGGAGGCGACCTCGTCCTTGAAATAGTCTTCGCGCGGCCCCGCCACCACCAGCACGGAGCAGTCGTCGGGGACGTCGGCGCCGCCCAGGAGCGACGCGGTGCGGACCGCGTAGCCCTGCGACTCCAGGCTTCGCTTCGCGAAAGCGTAGCCCTCGCGGTCGGTGACGGCGACGTCCTTCTCGCCGTGCCCGGTGACGAAGTACACCGCGCGTGGCCCCGAGCGCGTGAGCGAAATGAGCGCGTTGGTGAGGCTTTCTTCGTCGATGGTGCGCACGGTGCGACGGTCGTCTCCGGCTTCGACCACCAGCACGTCGAGCGACGCTCCCAGCTTGCGCGCGAGCTCGGGCTGGCGGTCGGGGTCCGCGAGGGTGTAGTGGAAGCGCGCGCTTCGGCGCGCGTACAGCGACAACAGCTCGTCGGCGCCGGCGCGCTTGAACGACGCCGGGCGGAAAAAGCCGGTGACGTGGACGTCGCGGTCGAGGTGCTCGAGGAGCGCGACGGTCTGGGGTGCCAGCGTGTGGCGGTGGTTGCGGGTGAGGTCGAAGGCGCGCGAGCGGTTGACCGAGGTCGCCTGAACGACGACCAGGATCGCGGCCATGAATAGCGTCGCGAGCGCGGCATCGGTGCCGCGGCGCGCGTCGCGCCGGCGCAGGAACGCGGCCAGGGTGCGCGCGTTGGCGACCGCGGAGAGCGCGAGGAGCGCGCCGCCGGTGAGTGCGAGGACCACGAGCGCGCGTGTGCTCGCGACGCGTGCACCGTACAACAAGACCGCGACCGCGAGCAGAACCACGCCGGCCGCGGCGACCGCGCGCCACGCGCGAACGCGCGACGACGACGACATATTCTGCGCGCGCGGTTCCATCAGCTGCGCCAGCGCGCGGAGTCGAGTGCGCGCGCACACAAGAAGAGGAAGAACACCGTGAGGTTGACGTAGAACACGAGGTCGTTGGTGTCGACGACGCCGCGCGCGAAGCCGTCCAAGTGGTGGACGATGGAGAGCTGCTCGAGCACGGCCGCCAAGTTCGCGGCGACGAACGGGGTCATCCACCCGATGACGAGGAAGAGCAGCCCGCACCCGAAGGTGGCCGCGGCGGCGACGAGCTGGCTGTCGCCGAGCGAGGAGAAAAACGTCCCCATGGCGATGAACGTGATCCCCATCAAGGACAGACCGAGGTAGCCGGAGACGATCGGCCCCGGCTCGGGGTTGCCGAAGTGGTAGAGCAGCGCGGGGTAGGGGAGCGTCATTACCAGCATCACGAGATAGACGGTGACCGCGGCGGTGAACTTGCCCGCGATCACGGCGGCGTCGGACACGGGGAACGTGAACAGCAGCTCGGCCGCTCCGCTGCGGCGCTCTTCCGCGAACAGGCGCATGGTGAGCATGGGCAACAGAAACAGGAGCACGGTGCTCAAGTTCCCGAGCAGCGGTTGCAGCACCGACGTCGTCATGCTCAGCGAGCCCGCTTGCACCGGATTCTGCATGGACTGCATCGACGCGATGTTGTACATGCCGAGCAAGTTGTAGAAGAAGTAGCCCGCGACGAGGAGGAAGATCGCGATCACCGCGTAGGCGACGGGCGACTGGAAGTAGTACGCGAGCTCGCGCTGGTAGATGGCGAAGGCCTTGCGCACGTCACTCCTCCTTCGTCACCAGTTCGAGGAACACGTCTTCGAGCGTCGCGGCGGCGACCGTGAGCGATTTCAATCCTAGTCCTGCGTCAACGAGAGCGCGCGCGATGGCTTCGCGCGGGTCGGCGCCGCCGGCCGCGGACACGCGCACGCGCGCGTCGCCGTCGGGGTCGGACGAGAGGGCTTCCGCGCCCGCGACGCCCGGCAGCGTGCGCACGAGCGCGAGGAGTGCTTCCGCGCTGGTGCGCGCCTCGACGTCGACGCGCAGTCCCGCGGTGCGGTGCGCACGCAGGTCTTCGGGGCGCGCGTCGGCGACCAGACGCCCGCGATGGATGATGAGCACGCGCCGGCACAGGAGATTCACTTCGGGCAGGATGTGGGTGCTCAAGATGACGGTGCGGCGCCCGGCCAGGCTGCGAATCAGTTCGCGGATCTCGACGATCTGTTTGGGGTCGAGTCCCACCGTGGGCTCGTCGAGGAAGAGGACGTCGGGGTCGTTGAGCAGCGCTTGCGCGAGCCCGACGCGCTGGCGATAACCGCGCGAGAGGGTCGCGATGCGGCGCGTGCGCACCTCGCCGATGCCGCACGCATCGACCACGTAGGCCGCGCGCTGCGCACGCTCGGCGCGCGCGAGTCCTTTCAGCACGCCGACGAAGTCGAGGTACGACGCCACCGTGAGGTCGCGGTAGAGGGGAACGGTCTCGGGGAGGTAGCCGATGCGCGCGCGTACCTGCATCGACTGCGTGACCACGTCGAAGCCGGCCACGCGCGCCGCGCCCGCGGTGGGCGGCAAGAAACCGGTCAGCATGCGCAGCGTCGTCGTCTTGCCGGCGCCGTTGGGACCGAGAAAGCCGACGATCTCACCCACGCCGACGGTGAACGAAACGTCGCGCACGGCGTCGCGCGCGCCGAATCGCTTGGAGAGGTCGCGGACTTCAATCATGCGAGAACGGGGCCGGGGCGGCGCCGGGAGGGTCTGGAGAAAAAAATTGCTTCGCCAAGGGTTTGCACGTAACATTCACCGCTCGACCGCGTAGACAGTCGGGGGCGGCGATCAGCCGCCCGATGTCATTTTAACTCGCAGAAACGTAAGGCGTATCCATGATTCGAGGCAAGACGTTACGTCGCGTGGCGGCCGCCCTGGCCGCACTTTTTGTGCTCTCGCTGGCGTCTCCCGCGGCGGCCGCCGACTCGCTGCTGCTCTCGCTCCTGTTGCCCGGGTTGGGCCAGGCGCAGGACGGGCACTACGCCAAGGCGTCCGTCTTCGGGTCGGCGGCGCTGATCTCGTGGACGGGCCTGTTCGCGACGCAGATCAATTATTCGCGCACGGTCGATCGCTACGAAGACCAGAAGCGCATCTACAACCGCTACCAGGGCCAGCTCGACGACGGCGAAGTCGTCTCCATCGATCAGATCAACGACACCTACACGCAAATGAGCGACGCCTACGACCAGGCCCAAGACGACGAGAAGTGGCGCAATTTCTTCATCGGAGCGCTGGTCGTCACGTACGCGGCGAACGTGGTCGATATCTTGATGACCAAGCCCGACACGGGCGAAGTGCAGCCCCAGCCGGTGTCGCTCGAGTGGCACGGGAACGAGTTTCGCGTGGTGCGAACGATTCGCTTCTAGGAGCTAGACGCATGCGTTTTGTACGATCCCATCGATTCGTGTCGGGCCTCGCGGCCGCGGCGTTCGCGGTACTCCTGGCGGGCGTGCTCGGCTGCCCGAAGCAGGAAGACTTTCCCGCCGCGCTGGACCTCCAGGTCCCGCCGACGCCGAGCAACTTCGTGATCACTCGCGTCGACACGCTCTCGCTCGACTATGACTTCTCGTGGACCGTGAGCGACCCCACCAACGTCGACCGCTACCGCATGTACCTGATCGGCGGGGGAGCGCTGGGCCAGGACGAGCTCATCTTCGAAACCCCCAACACCTTCTACCCGGCGACCTTCACGGTCGAAATTGCCGGCCTGCAGTTCGCGGTGTCGGCGGTCAGCACGGAGGGTGTCGAAGGCTACAAGAAGTACGCGACGGCGCCGTAGCGCGATGGTGTAACGCGCATTGTTTCAGTCTATTAATCAACCTATCTAGAGTATTGGAGTAAGGGACGAAAGCCACGCCGAGCGGCGTGGTATGATCCCTGCACTCCGCGTGCGGTCCCCCTGCCGGGACCGCACCATGCAAGCCGTCCTGCGCATCAACGGGTACGATTCCTTCGAGCAAATCGCCGTCGGCGGGATGGCCGTCGTCTATAAGGCCCGCAAGCTGTCGGTCAAAAAGACGGTCGCGATCAAGGTGCTCCTGCCGCACCTGGCCGCCGACGCGCGCTTCATCACCCGCTTCCAGCAGGAAGCCGAAGCCGCCGCGCGCATCCAGCACGACAACATCGTCAACATCATCGACTCCGGGAAATCCGACGGCGCCTACTACATCGTGATGGAGTACTACGACGGTCTCACCGTCGAAGAGCTCCTGAGCACGCAGCCGCACCTGCCCATCGATATCGCGCTCTCCATCGTGCTCCACGTGTCGTACGGCCTCGAGGCGGCGCACGCGCAGAATCTCGTGCACCGCGACATCAAACCCGCGAACATCATCTTCACGCGCCAGGGTGGTATCAAGGTCGCGGACTTCGGCCTCGCCAAGCAGACCGACAAGCTCAACATGGTGTCGCACCCGGGCAAGGTGGTCGGCACCCCGGCGTACATGTCGCCCGAGCAGACGCGCGGCGAATCGGTCGGCACCGAGAGCGACATCTTCTCGCTGGGCGTGGTCGCGTACGAAATGCTGGCGTCGAAGCGCCCCTTCGAGGGCGCGAGCTACTCGGAGATCGTCGACCGCATCCAGCACGTCGAGCCCCAGGCGGTGGCGTCGTTCAACCCGTTGGTCGACGAACCCTTCGAGCACATCGTGCGCCGCATGCTGGCGAAGCCGCTCAACCAGCGCTACGCGCACGCCTCCGAGATCGTGATGGACCTGGAAGAGGCGATGGACCAAAACGGTCTGCGCCGCGACCGCCGCGGGCTGACCGAGTTCTTCAAGGACCCGTCCGGCTACACGCACAACGCCAACACCGCGCTGCTCGCGCGCCTCAACAGCGAACTTCCGAAAGAAGCGGGCAAGAACCGCAACGTCGGGGTTCGTCACTACCGCAAGATCGTGTACTTGAATCCCGACGACGCCGTCGCGCGCGCCGCGCTGGAGAAGCTGGGCGAACACGCGGGCGACGCGCCCGCGCGCCCCGCGAAAGCGGCCGCACCCGCGCGAACGTCGACGCCGGCTCCGGCCGCCGACCCCAACGCGGACTACAAAGTCGTGTTGGAGGCGATCGACCGCGAGATCGAGACGCCGGATTCGTTCGCGCTCAAGCTGTCGATGCGGCTGAAGTCGCCGGTGCCGCGCATGCGCCAGTTGGTGTCGCGCGCGCCCTGCACCATCGCGCAGCGACTGCCTTACAAGAAGGCGCGCTGGCTGCAGAAAGTGATCGAGGAGTTGGGAGGAACCGCGCGCCTGGAAGTGGTGGTCGAAGCCGCGCCGCCGGTCGAAGAGAAAGCGCCCGCCGCGTCCACGCACCACGAGATCGCCAAGCCGCTCGAGCGCCGCACCGCGAGCGGCGGTATCTTGTGCCCGCGCTGCGGGTGGGAAGAAGAGCCGGACGCGCGCTTCTGCTCGCTCTGTCTCCAGCACTTCAACAAGACCGACAAGATCGACGTCCCCAATTTCGCGAGCCGTCCCGGCTTCGACGACCCGGGGGAGAATCCGCTCTCCGACGGCGAGCTCGAATCCGCGGCGCCGCGCGCGCGTGCGGCGTCCTTCCCGATGGACAAGAAGCGTTTCCTGATCATCGGCGGCGGGGCCGTGGCCGTCGTGACCCTGCTCGTTCTCCTGCTCGCTCGTTAGTCTCCGCCCCGAACAAATCGCTCGCGCTCGCGTCGCCATCGGGTGCTGTGGTGAGCGCTTGGATCGCCGGGTAGGTGGCGCGCAGCACGGCGGGCGCCGGCAGCGCGCGCCCGAGTAACATCGACGCGAGCTCGAACGCGTTGGCGGGTGCCTGCCCGCGAAAATGATTGTTGAGTACGACGAACACGCGCTCGCTCGCGAGCGCCGCCTTGCGAATCACGTCCGCCCACGGCGAGAGTTCGGATTCCTGGTAGAGATAGTTGTAGCGCTCGTCGCGTCCGGCGTTGCCGAACCAATGCTGATAGTTGCGCCCGTGGAAGCGGAAGTACGCGCCCGCGGGGCCCGCTTGGTAGCGATAGGGGCGCAGCGACTCGCCGATCACGGGCTGGTCGATGCCGCACACCGCGACCGACTTCGACGCCAGGTATTCCTGCGCGTCGTCCGCCTCCCAGGTCGCGTGGCGAACTTCGACCGCGAGCGGGAGCGCGCCCAAATCGGCGACGAGCCCATCGAGGCGGCGCCGCGACGACGCGTCGAAGCGAAACGACCACGGGTATTGGAGCAGAACCGCGCCCAGGCGCCCGGCGTCGTGGAGGGGGGAAAGCGCGTGCACGAATTGCGCGCGCTCCGACGCGCCGGCGTCGTCGCGGTGGGTGAACGACTGGTGAGCCTTGGCGGTAAACAGGAAGCGCGGATGAATGGCGACGCGCTCCGCCCAGCTCCGGCACGTGGCGGGCGCGGGCACGCGGTAGAACGTGCTATTGATTTCGATGAGGTTGAAGTACGATGCGACGTATGCGAGTGCATCGAAGCCGCGCGGGCGCGGCGACGGATACATGGTGCCGTACCAGTCGTCGTACTGCCACCCCGCGGGACCGATGTAGAGCCGTGATTCGAGTGACACGCGCGAGTATATCACGCGTCGCGCGCGCGGCGTGCGCATTCGCATGAGCCGGCGCGACGAACACGAAGGCCCCGGCACCGCGCGCGTGCTGGCCGCGATCGTGGTGCTCGCCGCGGTGCTGCGCGTGCTCTACATCGGCGCGCAGAGCCTCTGGATCGACGAGTATCTCACCCTCGAAGTCGCCACTCCCAAGCCGGGCTATCCGCTTTGGCAGCTCCTGCGCCACAACATCCACGGACCGCTGCACGCGTTCGTGGTGGCCATGTTTCGCTTCGTGAGCGAAAACGACGGGTGGCTGCGGCTCCCGAGCGCGCTGGCGGGCGTCGCCACGGTGCCGCTCTTGTTCGCGTGGATGCGCCCGCGCTTCGGAGCGCGCACCGCGCTGTGGGGCGCGTTCCTGCTCGCGATCAATCCGCTCCACGTCCACTACTCGCAGGAGCTGCGCAACTACGCCTTCGCGGTGCTGTTCGTGACGGCGGGTGCCGTCTTCGTCGACCGCCTGCTCGCGCGCCCCACGCGCGCGCGCGTCGCGGGGCTCGCGCTCGCGGTGGCCGCGTCGGTGCTGTCGAACTTCTCCGCTACGTTTTCCTTCGTGGTGCACGCGATCACGTATTTCAAGCGCGGCGGCGTGTCGCGCGCGACGCTGGTGCGCTTCGCGGCGGTGACGCTGCTGGTCGTGGCGCTGATTTCGCCCTGGATCTACCGGGTGTCCACCTTCGTCGACTTCGGCCGTCTGGCCACGCCGGTGCGGCCGGGGGAGATCGACACCGCCGAGCGCTTGCGCGGCGACACCACCTTCCGCATCGAGTCGGTCCCGTACGCCGCCTTCGCGTACAGCGTCGGGTTCACCCTGGGGCCGTCCTTGCGCGAGCTCCACGACGTGACCTCGATGCGCGGCGTGCTCGCGCGCCACGGCGCCGTCATCGCGTGGGTGGGGGTCTTGTTCGGAACGCTGTTCGTGCTCGGGCTGCGGGGCGCGCGCGCGCGCGGACGCTGGGCGGTGGTCGAGCCGCTCCTGTATATCCTGATCCCGCTGGCCGCGACGCTGGCGCTCAACTGGCAGAACGCGAAGGCGTTCAACGTGCGCTACGTGATCGTGGGGCTGCCGATGTACCTCGCGCTGATCGCGGTCGGCATTACGTCGCTGCGGCGCGAGCTGCGGGCGTGGGCGGGTGCCCTGGTCGCGCTCACGTGCGCGGCGTCGCTCTGGAACCATTACCGCGACCCCGATTACTCCAAGGAAGACGTGCGCGACGCCGTGCGAGCGGTGGAAGCGCGCATCGCTCCCGGCGAATGCATTTTCGCGCCCACCGTGTGGCAGATCGTCGAGCACTATCAGACCGGCGACGCCCCCGTGTTGTACGTGTACGGCCAGCCCGAGTCGATGATGCAAGATCAACTCGCGAATCTCTTCGTGCAATGCGACGCCATGTGGTTCGTGCGCGCGCGACCGTGGGTCGACGACCCGCAAGGCCGCGTTCTCGAACAAATCGATGCGCGTTACGCTCGCCGTGAGACATTGGAGTTTCCCGGAGTTTCCGCGATTCACTTCGTCCGCAAGCCGTAAGCACACCGCCCGCGAAATTGCCCCGCTTTGTGCATTGAGTAACAAGGCCGGACGAAGGTCCGGTTAGGCCGGGGCATTCGAGGTACGCGCGCGATCGCGCGCGGAACTTCCAGACATCATTCGTAGCAGGAGGCACCCCATGCGTCCCCGTGGCGGCTATCGATTCCGAACCATAGCGCTGGCAGCGCTGGCGGCAAGTCTACTCGCGTCGTGCACCGCCGGACTTCCGCGCCGCGACGACACGGCGGCGATCCTCGAGATTCGCGACGACTACCTGCGCGCGTATCCCAACGGTCCCTACACCGCGGAGATCCAACGCGGCGAAGTGGCGCTGGGCATGGGCTACATGGACGTGTTGGCGGCGTGGGGCAAACCCGACGCGCGCGTCGCCGCCGCGGGCGACGAAAAGGAACGCTGGACGTACCTTCTCGACAACGACAACGGCGTCGACTGGGTGCTGTACGAGTTCTTGTTCGAGAAGCGCGTCGTGGTCGATTGGGAGTTCAGTCGCAACGTCGGATCCGGCTTCGCGACCTCGCCCGACGACGCGCGCGGGGTCCCGATGCGCGTGCCGCCCACGCCCGCGTCGAGCCTCGGCGAGGGAGCTCACAAGGGTACGGTCGGGTCGATGACGCGGTAATTGGGCACCGCGAAGGCCTTCGCCGGCCCCGAAGCGGGCCCCGCGGAAATCACACCGCGGGGCCCTCTTTTCTTGACAGGCCGAAGGCCGCGCCGGTACAGTCCTTTCCGTCGCTGTAATGCGCGGCGACGCCAACGGTTAGCGCCATCTTTGCTCGAGGAGTGTAGGGTTATGAACGCCAGGTTGCCGCACGCCCCCGCGTGGCCTGTTTCCCGCGAGCTCGACATGAGCGAATTCGACAACATCCGGGAGCTGCTCGAGATGTTGATGTCGGAGCACACGCCGGCGAAACACAAGATCAAGATGAAGACGAGCTTCGGCTGGGAACCGGCGATGAACGTCTTCGAGACCGAAGGCGACTTCGTCGTCATCATGGATATCTCCGGGATGGAAGCGAAGGAGATCACCGTGTTCACCGACGGCAACATCGTCCGCATCAGCGGCGTGCGCAAAGACCTCATCCCGCCCGGCAAGAAGCAATTCCACGCGCTGGAGATCCAGGTGGGTCCGTTCCAGCGCCTGATCGGCATTCCCGTGCCCGTCGATCGCGAGAGCGTCACCACGCGCTACGCCAACGGGCTGCTCGAGATTCGCTTGAAGAAGCGCGGCGATCATCCCGGCAAGCGTCGGGTGGAGATCGAATAGCGTTCCCTTAGCCGACGGAGCGATCGGTGAAGTCACGCAGCACTCTCGAATTCGAAGAGCCCGGCATCAGCACGGGCAGCATTCCGAACGAGCTCGCCATTCTGCCCATCAACGATGCGGTGGTGTTTCCGCTCATGATGGTGCCGCTCATCCTGCGCGACCCCAATCTCCTGCGCCTCGCCGACGAAGCGCTCGCCGAGCACAAGATCATCGGGGCGTTCACGCAGAAGAACGCCGAGACCGAGCACCCGGGCCCGGACGACATCTATCGCGTGGGAACCGCCATCCACATCCAGAAGATGATCCGCTTCCCGAACGGCGAGATGCGCCTGCTCGCGCAGGGTATCGCGCGCATCCAGCTCACCGAGATCACGCAGGTGGTCCCGTACTTGAAGGGGAAGGTGCGGCTCCTGGAAGAGATCGAGAGCGACACCGACCTGCACAAGGCGTACGTGCAGAACGTCGTGCGCACGTTCTCCAAGATGGTCGACGAGTCCGACACCCTGGCCGACGAGCTCAAGATCATCATCAACAACATCAAGGAAGGCGGCCGCCTCGCCGATGTCATCGCGACCAACTTGAATATCGAGCTCGACCGCAAGCAGAAGCTGCTCGAGGAGGCCGACTCCACCGAGCGCCTGAAGTCGCTCGCGCGCTACCTCGCCGACGAGATGGAAGTGATGAAGCTCGGGCGCAAGCTGCAGGCCGACGTCAAGAAGGAGATGGACCGCGAGCAGCGCGAGTACTACCTGCGCCAGCAGCTCAAGGCGATCCGGCGCGAATTGGGCGAAGACGAGGACCGCACCGTCGAGACCGAAGAACTGCGCGAGAAGATCGACGCGGCGCAGCTCACTCCGGCCGCGCGCGAAGTCGCGATCAAGGAGCTGGACCGCTTGCAGAAGATGTCGCCCGGTGCCGCCGAGTACACGGTGTCGAAGACCTACATCGATTGGATCCTCGACCTCCCGTGGGGGACGTCGACCGACGACAACCTCGACATGAAGGAAGCGGAGAAGGTCCTCGACGAGGACCACTACGACCTCGAGCGCGTGAAGGAACGCATCCTCGAGTTCCTCGCGGTGAAGAAGCTCAAGAAATCGATGAAGGGGTCGATCATCTGCTTCGCGGGACCGCCGGGGGTGGGGAAGACGTCGCTCGGGAAATCGATCGCGCGCTCGATGGGGCGCAAGTTCGTGCGCATCTCCTTGGGCGGCATGCGCGACGAAGCCGAGGTGCGCGGCCACC
>CAZLLI010000031.1:0-6640 GCA_964560355.1 uncultured bacterium
AGCGGCCCTCGATGTTCTCCGACCCGAAGCGCGGCTCGGTGATGCGGTCGAGCAGGGTGCGCGTCTTCACGCGCTGCATCGCGTCGAAGAAGGCCTCGTCGCGCGCCGATTGCGCGACGTCGGGGGGGTACACCTGCAGCACGCGGCACGCCTCCACCACTTCGTCGGAAACGCCTTGCCCGTACACTTCGCGCCACTCCGCCGTACTGATGCCGCCGCGAAACGCTTCCAGGCTGTCGAGCGCCGCGTACAGGGTCTGGGAGGCGTTTTCGTTCCGACCGAGGAGCCGCAGGCACACGCTTTCGCGCAGCATGGCGCCGATGACGTCGCGCGCGCGCCCCGACGCGACCGCGGCCTGGCGCGCCCGCGACACCCATTGCAGCGCGTGCGCGGGATCATTGTTCTGGAGGTAGAGCCCCGACAGCAACATGCTGGCGTACGGCATGGCGTCGCGCTCGGATGGTCGGTCCGGACGGTCGATCTCGTTCGTGATGAGGTCGACGGCGGACTGCAGGCTGTCGCGCATCGCGAGCGTGCGGGCCAAGTTGAGCAGGCTGAATTCGCGGGCGGGCGGTTCCAGGCCACCCGGGGTCGCGAGCACGCGTCGCCAGATCGCGGCGGCAGCCGCGTAGCGTCCCTGGTTCATGCGCAACTCGCCGATGCGGAAGTCCACGATGGACAGGTAGTCGTTCGCGCCCTGCGCGCGGCACGCTTCGCGCGTCTCCTGCAAGATGGCCTCGGCCTCTTCGAAGTCCCCCATCTCCGCCGCGCGTTCCGCGATGTTGCTCGCGGGAATCACCATCGCGGTGGCCGACTTCAGCTCTCGCGCGAGGTCGTACGCGCGCTGCGTGTAACTCGAAGCGAGGCTCAAGTCGCCGTGCGCCTCCTCCAGCGAACCGAGGTTGTTGCTGGCCCACATCTCGTTGACCTTGTCGCCGAGCTCGCGCGACACCACCCAGACGCGCTTGTAGCAGCGAATCGCCTCGCGCTCGTCGCCGCTGTAGCTGGCGACGGTGCCGAGTCCGATCAGCGGCGTCAGCTCCAGCCGCTCGAAGCCGCTGGAACGGAAGAGCTCGATCGCGCGCAGGTATTCCGCGCGCGCGGCGGCCTGCTCGCCGCGCCGGTTGTATAGCCACCCGATGCTGGTGCGCGCCCACGCCTCGTCGACCGGGGAGTGCACGCGTTCCGCCAGCAGCAGCCGCCGCCGGTAGCAGCGCAGCGCTTCGTCCTGGTTGCCGCGCGAGGAGTAGACGAAGCCGCGGAAGTGGACGGCGGGCATGAGCCCGACGGTGTCGCGGATCGATTCCGCGATGTGAATGCCGACGTCGAGGTCGCGCTCCGCGGGGTCGAGGGCGCCGCGCATGAGGAATACGCGGCCGCGCTGGGTGATGGCGCGGTCGAGCAAGACGGAATCGTGCGTCGCCTCCGCGCGGCGAATTACGCCGGGGATGAGCGCGAGGATGGAATCGTACTTGGCGGCCGAAAACAGCGGCTCCACCACCGCCGCCAGCGAATCCGCGGGCGTGCGCGGCGGTGTGGAACGCTGCGTGGCCGGTCGCTGCGCGGCGACGACGGTCGCCAGCAGCACGGATACGAGGGCGGAGACGGTTCGGGCCATGGTTCGGGAGCGGTCGCTATTCGATCTTGGCGCCCCCGTACCCAGCCGAGCCGCTCACTGGTTGCCGGGCTCTCTCGGGATCTCGGGGCGACGATTCTCGCCGCCCATGCCACCGCGCTCGCCGCCCATGCCGCCGCGGTCGCCGCGATCGCCCCGGTCGCGGTCTCGATCGCGGAAGCGATCGCGATCCATGTCGCCGCGCTCGCCGCCCATGCCGCGTCCGCCGCGCGAGCCGCCGCGACGCCCGCGACGCATGTCGCCGCGGTCGCGGTCGCGACCTTCACGGCCCTCACGCTCGCGCACGCGCGTGCCGTCATCGGGCCGCAGCGCGTTGGCCTTGCCGCGCAACCAGCGCTTGAACTCGTAGAGCACGTCGAAGACGTCGTTCCAGACCTTGGACAAGAACGCGATGACGACGCCGGTGATCACGACTCCGATGATGTCGTCGACCAGATCGATTTGCGGAAATACCAGCCAACCGTCGAACGCGGCTTGGTCGCGAAGCATCGCGACGACGTTGATGCGCGCGAGTGCGGCGACGATGACGCCCAGCACGATCGAGCGCGTATACAGGGTCCGCATGTTGGCATGACGACCGGTGAGGTCGATGTCGCCGTGACGCCAGATGGCGTTCACGACGGTCACAAAAATGCTCGCCACGGCGAGCAAGCGCCCGACGGCGCCAAATGATTGATAATCCACGTGTTCCCTCCTCCTGAGGTGAGGCTACATAGTAGCCGCCCACAGGCGGGGCGTCAATCGAAGCGTGAACCCGTCCGGACGGGGTGTTTAGCGGGCGGTAAGGCGTCCTTCGCGAAGGTCGAGAACGCGGTCGCACAGCCCCTCGAGGTGGCCGGGGTCGTGGGAGGCGATGACCACCGCGGCGCCGTCGTCGACGCGCGCACGCACCAGCGCCGCGAGCACGTCGCGGCCGGCGCGGTCGAGGCACGACGCGGGCTCGTCGAGCAGGAGCAGTGCGGGTGCGAGCGAGTGCGCGACCGCGAAGGCGACGCGACGCATCTCGCCGAAGCTCAATTGTAGGGGCGAGCGCGCGAGCACGTCGGCGGGGTCGAGGCCGGCGGCGCGCACGCTTTCGCGCGCGATTTCGTCGATGCGCCCGGCGTCCAAGCCGCGGCGCGTGCGCGAGAGGCCGAACGCGATCTCTTCGCGCACGGTTTCGGCGAAGAACATGCGCTCGGGCGTCTGCGGGAGGTAGAGGACGCCCGCGTGCTCCGCGCGCGCGACGCGCCCCGACGCGGGCGCGAGTGCACCGCCCAGGAGCACGAGCAGCGTCGACTTGCCGGCGCCGTTTCGCCCCACCACGCCGACGCACTCGCCCTTCGCCACCTCGAGGTCGACGGACGCGAGCACGACGCGGCCGTCGTAGGCGAAGGAGGCGCGCTCGGCGCGGAGGACGATTTCGCCCCCATGCATCCGCGCCGCGCGCTTTGGAATCGGTGATGGAGGATCGCTTCTCATCGTCGGTTCGCGCGCGACAAGATGCCCGCCTTCGAGATAAACAACGGCGCGCGCGAGTTCCCGATCCTCGCCCGGCGTCGCCCACACCACGGCGGCGCCGCGCGCGTGCTCCACGCGCACGAATGCGATCACGCGCGCACGCGCGTCGGCGTCCAGGAACGAAAGCGGCTCGTCGAGCAGGAGGACGTCGGGGCGTTCGAGCCACACCGTCGCGCACGCGAGGCGCTGCTTCTCGCCGCCCGAGAGGCGGTGCGGATTGCGCTCGAGCACATGCGCGAGGTCGAAGCGCACGATCGCGTCGTCGATGCGCGCCGCGCGCGCACCGGCGTCGACGTCGAGCGGAACCGAGAGCGCGAGCTCGTTTCGCACGCTGGTCGCGACGAGCTGGTTGTCGGGGTCTTGGTGCAGGAGCGCGACGCGCGGCGTGCCCGAACGTTCGAGCGTGCCGCTTCGCAGCGGCACCAGACCGGCGAGCGCGCCCAGGAGCGTCGACTTGCCGGAACCGTTGGCACCGACGATCGCGGTCCAGGATGCAGGAGGAATCGAGAGCGAGACGTGGTCCAGGGCGGGGTGACGCGCGCCTTCGAAGACGACGGTGGCGTCGCGGAGGGTCAGCACTCCGACGCGAATTCTTCCGCGGCGACGTCGCTACCGCAGGGAACGTCGGCGAGTGCCGCGATTTCGACCAGGTACGCGGCCATCACGTCTTCCAACTCGGCCAGCGTCGTGATCGTCATCAGGCGCCCGCGCGTCGCGCGTACACTCGGGAGCCGCTTCAGGTACGCGGCCAAGACCTTGCGCATCGCAACCACGCCGCCCGGCTCGCCGTCGATGCGGACCGCGTCGCGCACGTGGCGCACGAGCGTCTCCACGCGCGCGCGCGGCGTGGGGGCCGTGTAGTCGCGGCCGGAGAGGCGCGTCTTCACTTCGTCGAACACCCACGGGTTGCCGATGGCGGCGCGGCCGATCATGACCGCGTCGCACCCGGTGTGCTCTTGCATGCGCACGACGTCGTCGGCGCTCTTCACGTCGCCGTTGCCGACCACCGGGATCGATACCGCGCGCTTCGCTTCGGCGATCAGGTCCCAGTTGGCGTCGCCTGAGAATCCCTGCGCGCGCGTGCGCGCGTGGAGCGACAGCATCGACACGCCCGCGTCTTCGATCACGGTGGCGTACTCGCGCACGCGTTCGCCGGTGGGCTTGTCCCACCCCGCGCGAATCTTGGCCGACACCGGCACCGAGCTCTTGCGCACCACTTCGCGGCAAATGCGCCCGAGGAGGTCGACGTCCTTCAGGATGGCGGACCCGCCGTTGCCGTTGACGATCTTCTTCACCGGACACCCGAAGTTCATGTCGAGGAAGACCGGCTGCAGTTCCGAGAGGCGCGCAGCCGTCTCGCCCATGCGAACGGGGTCGCCGCCGAAGATCTGGATCGAGAGCGGGCCTTCGTCGGTGTCGAGGCCGCGGATGGCCTTGCAGTCTTCCTCTTTCCCGCGCGTCATCGCTTCCGAGCTGATCATCTCGGTGACGACCATGTCGGCGCCGTGCTCGAGGCAAATGCGGCGGAACGGCGCCGTGGTGACGCCGCACAACGGCGCGAGGATGACGCGCGCGTCGAGACCCGTGAGCTTCGAAATGACCATGGGAGGCCTCTATAATAGACGGCGCGCGCGCGGCGCGCAACGCCCTTGTGCGGCGCCGGGCGCGGCTTGCATTGCGCGCGCGGATTGCCTATCGTAGCTCGTGCGTCCCCGCACCACCGACATGCAGCCCACCCCCGTCATCTCTATTCCGACGCGCGACGCGCACCCCGTCGTGGCCGACTGGTACGCGCCCAACGGCGCCGACCACGGTAACGTCGAGCGCGTCATCGTGATGTCGCACGGTTTCAAGGGCCACCGTCGCTGGGGGTTCTTTCCGATTGTCGCGACGCGGCTCCAGCTCAAGGGCTTCGGCGTGCTCGCCATCGACTTCTCGCACAACGGCCACGTCCTTGCCGATGGATCCGTAGTGGAAGAAATCGCGGAAGGCTTCGTCGCGCCCGATCTTTTTCGCGCCAACACCATCGCGCGCGAATTGGACGACCTCGCGCACGTGTTGAAGTGGCTGCGCGACCCTATGGGCGGCACGTTCTTGTTGGGATTGGCGCCGAACGCCGCCATCGGACTGTGGGGACACAGCCGCGGCGGCGTCATTTCGATTCTCACCGCGCTCGCCGACCCCGGTGTGGTTGCGCTCGCGACCTGGTCCGCGCTCGCGCACCCCGATCACTACACCGCGCGCCAGAAGGAAGCGTGGCGCGCGAAGGGCGAGTTCGCGTTCACCGACTACGCGAGCGGCACCGCGCTCGCGCTCGGCGCCGCCTACCTCGAGGACATCGAGACGAATCACGACGTCTACGCCGTCGGCGAGCGCGCGCAGGACCTCGCCATCCCGCACCTCGTCGTGCACGGCGAACACGACCCCACCGTGCCCGTCGCCGACTCCTACAAGTTCTACGACACCCCGTCGATTCGCGCCGACAAGAAGCTCCTGCGCTTGCTCACCGGGCACACGTACGGATACGACGACGGCCACATCGCGAGCGAAGCGCTCGACAACGCCATCAAAGCCACCGAGGAATGGTTCGAGACCTACCTGACCGCGCCCTCGACGCGCCAGTCGTAGTTCGATTCCCCACTTTTCCGCGCCACCACCGCGCGCTATATTGACCCCCATGAGAGCCCGCATCTTCGGAGCCGCCATCCTCCTCGCCGTTCTCGCCATCGCGATCGGCATCGCCGTGCAGCGCCGCGGGACCCCGCAGGCGCAGCGCGACGACTTGGTCGCCAAGTTCGTCGCCGTCGTCTCCGACAGCATCAGCAAGGGAGACGACCTCCAAGAGATCCATCAATTGTTCTATTTGTTCTACGGGCGCGCGGAGGAAGGCAAAGTCGCGCGGGCCGACGTCGACTACATCACCGACAAGCTCGCCGGCTACGTGAACGCCGGACACATCTCGCGCAAGGAACTCGACTACTTCATGGCCGAAGTCGGCTACCGCACCTACAAGAACGACCCCCGCTACAACCCCGACAGCACCGTCGACCACCCCGTCCTAAATCCCAAGGCCGGCATGGTCAAGGTCGGCTTCGACTCCACCCAATTCGGCGACTCGACCTTCTGGCGTGAATTCCAAGAATGGAAGAAAGAGCACGGGAACGAAGAGTTCTCCGACACCGCCCGCGCTCCCAACGATCGCCGGAACTAGACGTTCTTCCGGAACTCCCCGTCCAGCACCAATCGCCTCAACACTTCGCGCTCGACGTCGCGGAAGTTCTTGAACTCGATTGCGCCGATGTTCTTCGAGCGGCAGTGTTGGAGAAGCTCGCCTTTCGCCAACACGAGGTCGGCGCTTTCGCAGGGGCAGCGGTCGGAGAGGCCGTTGCCGACGTAGACGATGAAGTAGCCTTCTTGGCGGTAGCGCATGAGGTGGTGGGTCTTGCAGCACCCGCACTCGGTGCACGCGAGCATGTCGTACCAGGGAAACTCGACGCGCATGGT
>CAZLLI010000031.1:6740-10771 GCA_964560355.1 uncultured bacterium
ACCCGCACTCGGTGCACGCGAGCATGTCGTACCAGGGAAACTCGACGCGCATGGTGTCGCCGTCGATGCGGAGTTTGTTGGCGAAGAATTCGATCCCGCCCAGTCCGTTCCGAATGAGGAGCTGCTCGATGTAGTAGTCGAGGCCGTCGCTCAATACGACGACTTCGATGCCGCGCTGGCGCGCGAAATCGTGAAAATCGCGGAAGTAGGGATCGAGGCGGCGCTCGGAGAGGAAACTCTGGAGCGTCTGCGGACAGCAGCGCGCGGCCGCGGCTTCGCGCTCGAGACACTCGCGCGACGAGATCTCGCCGCGGGTCCACGCAGACACGGCGCGCGACGCGTCTTCGCCCTTCGCGAAGGTACGAAACAGCAGGTCGCCCACATCGTCTTGGGCGACCGTGCCATCGAAATCACATAGGACGGCGATCTTCTTCATTCGTGCTCACCGGGGGTCGCGGCACGCGGGCGGGACGATACGCTCGTGGACCCTTGGAAACTACGGCTTCTTGGTGACGGCCGCCTTCTTGACGCTCTTCTGCTCTTCGGCGAACTGGAACATCTCCTTGAGCGTCGGGTGCTTCTCCAGCATCTTGAGGGTTTCTTGCAGCTCCGGATCGGCGTCGAGCACGACCTTGTACATGCCCTTGCGGCCGTACTTATTGTTGACCGCCTCGCGCGCGATCATGGTGCGGATGTAGTCGACGTTCTCCGGCGTGAGTTCATCCTTCTTGTACTCGAACTTCTTGGTCGCGAGGAACTTGTAGAAGTCGTTCAGGATCGCGTCGGTGACCTTGAAGTCCTCGGTGATCTGGTGCGACTTCAAGTAGTCGACGGCGAACGAGAAGCCGAGGCCGTCGCGCTCCAGGCGGCGCATGAGGTCGGTGTATTCGCGCGGCGCGTACTCGATGTCGGGCGTGATGCCGCCGCCGCCGTACACGACGCGGCCGCTCGACGTGTAGAAGACGGGCTTCTCGACCGCGTCCTTCACTTCCTTGAGCTCGCTGTTGGTGCCCGCGTCGAGCTTCTGCTCGGGGGCGTCGTCGGGACGGAGATCCGCTTCGCCGCCGCCGTCGTTCATGGCGACGATGTCTTCGTCTTCGCCGTGCGGGCGGTCGTCCTTGTGGATGCTGCGGCCCGACGGCGTGTAGTACTTCGCGGTCGTGAGCTTGACCGCTTCGGTATCGGACAGCGTGAACACGGTCTGCACGGTGCCCTTGCCGAACGTGGTCTGGCCCACCACGATCGCGGTGTCCCAGTCCTGCATCGCGCCCGCGAAAATCTCCGACGCGCTGGCGCTGTTCTCGTTCACCATGACGACGATCGGGTATCCTTTGTGCACGTCGCGATTCGACGAATAATACTTGCGGTTCGCGTTGGCGAGGCGGCCCTTCGTGTAGACGAGCAGCTTGTCCTTGTCGAGGAACATCTCCGACACTTCGGTCGCGGTCTGCAAGAGACCGCCCGGGTTGGAGCGGAAGTCGAGCACGAGCCCGCGAATTCCCTGCTTCTCGAGGTCGGCGAGCGCGTCTTCCATCTCTTGCGCCGTCTTCTTGGCGAAGTTCGACACGCGAATGTAGCCGATGCCGTCGTCCATCTTGCTGTAGTACGGAACGCTCGAAACGTTGATCACTTCGCGCGTGAGCACGTACTCGATGGCGTCGGTCTGGCCGGGGCGGCTAATCTTGAAACGAACCTTGGTGCCGGGCTCGCCGCGCAGGAAGCCGACCGCCTTGTCGACGCTCCAGCCTTCGGTGACGTTGCCCTCGATCTCGGTGATTTGGTCGCCGCCGCGAATGCCGGCGCGTTCGGCCGGAGTGCCGTCGATGGGCGACATCACGGTCGGATAGTTGTCGCGGAACGAAATCAGGATGCCCAAGCCGCCGAATTCGCCGCGCGTGCTGACCATCAGGTCTTCGTACTCGAGGCCGGCGAGGTACTGGCTGTGGGGGTCGAGCTCGGAGAGCATGCCCTCGATGGCTTTTTCGACCAGCTTGTGGGTGTCGACTTCGTCGACGTAGTTCTGCGAGATCTTCTCGAGGATCTTGGTGAAGATCTCGAGGTCGTGATAGACGTCGGTGGTCTGGGTCTTCGCGGGAGCCTTGCTCTGCCCGAAGGCACCGCTGCCTCCGATCGACAGAACGACGAGCGCGAGGATGGCGAGAATAATGATGAAATGACGGGCGGTGAAACGCTTCACGGTGCAAGCCTCCTACGCTCGACGTGATCGCCGGCTAAACGGCGCTTTGCTCGATAGTTGCAACATGTATTCCAGTGTTCCGGCGTCCCCGACCCGGTGTCGGCGCCTCATTAATTGTAGCGCCATCCCGGGCTAAGCGGCCGAAATATAAATGAATCGCTGGGTAGCGGCAACCTGACCTTTTCGGGCTCCGCAGCGCTTTGCTATCCTATCCGGACCTTCCGGTCCCCCGGACCGGGCGATCCGCATGACGCACCGCGACGCACGATTCATCGTCTTGGAGGGCCTCGACGGGGCCGGTACCACCACCCAAGCCGCCAAACTACAAGCGCATTGTACGCGCCGCGGCCACGCTAGTTTCCTCACCAATGAGCCCACGCCCGAACCGGTCGGCGCATTCATTCGTCGGTTGCTGACCGGGCAGGAGCGCGCGCCCGACGGGTCGACGTACCGCCCCGGCGAAGACGCGATGGCGCTCCTCTTCGCCGCCGACCGCCTCGCGCACTCGCGCGTCATCGAAGCGCGCCTCGCCGCGGGCGAGCACGTGGTGTGCGACCGCTACGTGTTCTCGTCGCTCGCGTATCAGACCCTCGACCCGTCGATCGCGCCCGAGTGGGTGATCGACGTCAACCAAGGGTGCGCGATCCCCGACCTCACCCTCTTCCTCGCCGTGCCGGTGGACGTGTGCTTGCAGCGCCTCACGTCGCGCCGCGGCACCGCCGCCATCTACGAAACCCGCGCACAGTTGGAAACGATTGCGAAGAACTACGAGGCGCTCCTGCCGCGCTATCAAGCGCGCTTCGGGCGTGTGGTGCGCATCGACGGAACGCAATCCGTCGACGACGTGCACACCGCGATCGTGGAAGCGATTCAGTTGGATTGAGACGCCGCTACGCGGTGCACGTGGCGAATGCGCTGGAACACGGTGAAGAGCGACGTCACCGCGAGCAAAATCATCACCGCCATCAGGAATCGGTAGCCCGCGATGAGTCCGATCGCCATCAGCGCGATGCGCTCGGGGCGTTCCATCACGCCCACCTTGCACTCGATGCCAACGCCTTCGGCGCGCGCGCGCGCGTAGCTCGTGAGCACCGAGCCCATCAGCGCGAGGACGATGACGACGGGCTCGTACACCTCGAAGCCGTTCGGTCGCCGCACCACGTACAGCAAGATGCCGCCGAAGTAGACGAATTCGCTCACGCGGTCGAGCATGGAGTCGATGAAGGCGCCGAAGCGCGACGCGCGGCCGAGCCGACGCGCGACGTCGCCGTCGAGCACGTCGCACAGCCCCGCGAGCAGGAGGAACACGCCGCCCATGAAGAGCCACCCGCGCGCCACCACGACGCCGCCCCAAACACTAAAACCGAGTCCGAACAGCGACACCAACAGCGGCGAGACGTGCAACGACACCAGGACGTTCACCACCGGGTCCAGAACCCGTCGCGCGCTCGCTTGAACCGCTCGTTTGTCCATAGACGCGGGACCGTATCACTGCACGCGCGACGCGGTCAAGCCGACCCCGCGTCCGATTCGCCGTCGTCGCGACGGCGTTTCCCGACTCCCTTGACTACGACGACGAATTCCCCACGCGGAGTTTGCTTGACGAATCGGTCTCGCATTTCGCGCGCGCTCCCGCGCGCGATTTCTTCGTGCAGCTTGGTCAACTCGCGCGCGACCGCGATCAGCCGCTCCGGGAGCCGCGCGGCGAGCGCGTCGAGCACCTTGTGGAGCTGGTGCGGCGACACGAAGAAGACCGTGGTGCGCGGCTCGCTTTCGAGGGCGTCGACGGCGCGCGCGAGCTCGCCCGGCTTGCGCGGCGCGAAGCCGGCGAACA
>CAZLLI010000031.1:10871-30078 GCA_964560355.1 uncultured bacterium
GCGTCGACGGCGCGCGCGAGCTCGCCCGGCTTGCGCGGCGCGAAGCCGGCGAACACGAAGGCTTCGCACGGGAAGCCGGAGAGCACGAGCGCGGGCAGCACGGCGTTGGCGCCGGGCGCCATGGTGACGGGAATGCCCGCCTCCAGCGCCGCCCGCACCAAGTAGAAGCCGGGGTCGGAGACCGCGGGCGTGCCGGCGTCGGTGACAAGCGCGATGTTTTCGCCGCGCTGGAGCCGCTCGATGATCGACGGTGTCACGCGCGCTTCGTTGTGGTCGTGGTACGCGACCATCGGGGTCGCGATCGCGAAATGATTGAGGAGGCGCCGTGAGTGGCGCGTGTCTTCGGCCAGGATGAGATTCGCGCTCTTCAGGATTTCGACCGCGCGGTAGGTCATGTCGCCGAGGTTGCCGATCGGCGTGGCGACGAGCGTGAGGGTGCCGGGCGCTTCGCCCATGCGTCGGCCGTACTAGCCGCGCCCGAGCGCGAGCAGCGCTTCGCCCGCGCGCTCGATGTCGTTCGCGGAGACGTCGAGGTGCGTCACCATGCGCACGCGCCCCGCGCCGAACGGGACCGCGAGCACGCCGCGCTCGCGCAGCTTTCCGAGCAGCGCGTCGACCGTGAACGCTTTTTCGTCCACGCGCGCCACCACGATGTTGGTCTCGACCGGAAACAAGAGCGACAATCCGCGCACCTGCTCGACGAACGACGCCAACCGCTTCGCGTTCTGGTGATCGTCGCGCAACCGTTCGACGTGGTGGTCGAGCGCGTACAACGCTGCGGCCGCCAACACGCCCGCCTGTCGCATGCCGCCGCCCAGTCGCTTGCGCACGCGGCGCGCGCGGTCGACGACGTCCTGCGTCGACACCAGAATCGAGCCCACCGGCGCGCCCAGCCCCTTCGAGAAGCACATGCTCACCGTATCCGCGCACGCCGCGTAGTCGGCGAGCGACACGCCGGTTTCCACGTGGGCGTTGCACAAGCGCGCGCCGTCGAGGTGCACGCGGATGCCGTGCTTCTCCGCCAGCGCCTTGACGCGCTTCATCTCGTCGAAGGGATAGACGCGCCCGCCCGCCCGGTTGTGCGTGTTCTCGATCGCGATCACCTTGGTGCCGGGGGTGTGCAGCGACTGCACCTTGATGTGCGGCTCGATCTGTTCCGCGGTCAAAACGCCGCGGTCACCGTCGAGGGCGTTCAGCTGCACGCCGTGCAGCGCCGCCACCGACGACACCTCGTAGTTCATCACGTGGCACTGGCGCTCGAGGATGACCTCGTCGCCCCGCTCGGTGAGGGAAGCCACCCCGAGGAAGTTGCCCATGGTGCCGGAAGGGACGAACAGCGCCGCCTCCTTGAGCAAGAGCGACGCGACGCGCTTCTCCAGCGCGATCACGGTGGGGTCGTCGCCGAAGACGTCGTCGCCGACCTCGGCCTCCGCGATGGCGCGGCGCATGGCCGCGGTCGGACGCGTCACCGTGTCGCTGCGAAGATCGATGAATCGACGTGCTTCGGCCATTTCGGTCAGCGCAAACGACGACGACCGCGCGGACGCGAACCGCGCGGCGCGCCGTCGAACGCGAGTGAACGTGGGAATCTAGACGTTGGCGACGAGGTCCTTGAGTTCTTTCGAGACCTTGAACACGGGAACCTTGCGGTCGGGCACGGGCACCGAGTCGCCGGTGCGCGGATTGCGTGCCATGCGCGACTTGCGCTTCTTGACCTTGAAGGTTCCGAAGCCGCGAATCTCGTAGTGCTTGCCTTCCGAGAGCGCCTTCGAAATGGATTCGAGGAAACTATCCATCGCCGTGGCGACGTCCTTCTTGGTCAGTCCCGTCTTGCTGGCGATGTCCTCGACGATTTCGGCTTTGGTCATCGGGCGAGCCTCCTTGCAAAGCTCATTGCAAAAGCCCTAGTCGAACCTGCCCGCGGGGGGCCAAACGTTCGGGGAACCTGGGCCGGATTGTGCCCCATAACTCGTGACAGGTCAAGGGGTTTTTGTCGACGTCGTTCTCGGCGCGGTACGCGTCGCGTTCCGGCCACCGCGAATGCAACGGGTCCCTCTCAAACTGAAACGATATCGAGACTCGACGCGAAATCACACGGACGTACGCGGACACATGCGCACACGACCGCTCTCCACGCGCGCCGTCGCGCGCGAAAACATGGCGTCGCCATGCGACGAACGCCGATCGGCACACGGGTTGCTGAATGGCGTGCCGTGCTGCGGGGCAGTCGCCGCACATGGCATCTGCAGTACGAGTACACCGCACTGCTCCGCAGCCTAAGAAGACAAGCCTGGTCTCGTTACCAAGAAAGCGCGTCGCGTCGCGGCCCGTCTCCGCGCGCGCGCACTTCGGGAGGATTCGTCATCATGACGCTCCGCAAGTATTTCGCGCTCTTGTGCATGCTGCCGGCGCTGCTCGTGTTCGCGTTCGGTTGCGCCGAGGATGCCACGGCGCCCAACCCCAACCAGAACGAAGCGCCGCTGCTCGCGCCGACCAACGTCCAGGCCCTCGTCATCAACGGCGGCGACATCCAGATTTCCTGGAGCCCCAGCTCGCAGCCCAACGTGCGCGGCTACAACGTCTACCGCGTCGACAACGGCGACAGCTCGGTCGAGCGCCTCAATGCGTCGGTACTGGAAGTGACGAGCATCGTCGACGGCGGCGCGCGCTTCGGCCGCGAGTACGAGTACCGCGTGACGTCGGTGGGAAGCGGAAACGCGGAGAGCCGCGCGGCGTCGGTGACGATCCGGAATCGCGAAGCGCCTCCATCGGACCGCGGACACCAGCGCCCCGGCGACAGCGACTAGGAAATCTGCAGCGGGTGCAAGAAAGCCCTCTCGGCGAAAGCCGGGAGGGCTTTTCTGTTACAGCGCTCGCACCGCCGTCGTCACCAGTCCGTGGTAGGCGGAGATGACCAGCGTGAGCGGCGGCCCCAGGATGCGCCACAGGATTCCGCTCCACAGCAGAATAATCAGGATGAAGAAGCCCCAGCGGCCGATCGAGCGCAGCGCTTCGCGCGGACCGGGCGGGAGGTAGCGCATCAGGATCCAGTGGCCGTCGAGCGGCGGGATCGGGAGCAGGTTGAACATCGCGAGCGCGCAGTTGACCATGATGAGGCTGCTGCACAGCGTGTTGAAGAAGAGAAGCGAGCGCTCGCCCGATTCGTACAAGCCCGGCACGTGCTTGAAGAGCACGCCCACCACGATCCACACGATCGCCGCCGCGAACGCGAGCAGGAAGTTCGATGCCGGCCCCGCGGCCGCGACGTACGCGCTGTGCACGACGGGATTGCGGAGGTTGGCGCCGTTGACCGGCACCGGCTTCGCCCAACCGAGGAACGGGATGCCGGAAAGAAACGCGGTCAGCGGCAGCAAGATGCTCCCGATGGGGTCGATGTGAGGAATCGGATTCATGGTGATGCGCCCGAGGTCGCGCGCGGTGGTGTCGCCGAAGCGCTCGGCCGCGAGCCCGTGCGCGTTCTCGTGCACGATGACCGAAAAGATGAACGCCACCAGCCCGACGGCGGCGGTGAGAAAATCGGCGTTCATCGGACGTGCAGCACCTTGTGGGTTTGCGGAATGACGCGCACGGTGTCGAGGCGCAGCGAGGCGGCGCGCGCGCCGGCGTCGATCAGTTGCAGGAGCGCACGTCGCGCGTCGCGCGCGGAATCCGGGGACAGCATCGCTTCGCTCTCCGGTTGCAGGATGAAAGGGACGCGCGGGCTGAACGACGCCACCAACTCGGCGGCGCGCTCGATCTCCGCGACGCCCGCCTTGGCGTCGACGATCACCTTGACAAAAAGCGCGCGCGTTCCGCGCGCGGGGTCGAACTCGCCGCCGCGCATGACGTCGAAGAAGTCGCGGTGCGCGCCCCAGTGCTCTACCCCGGTGGCGGACGGAAGTTTCACGTCCATCGCGACGACGTCCACGTGGTCGACGACGTCGCGCAGCGCCGCCGCGTGCAGACCCGCGGTCTCGAGGTACACGCGCAGCTCGCGCGCGCGCAATCCGCGCGCGAGCGCGGCGACGAAGTCGGGCTGCTCGAGGGGCTCGCCGCCGGTGATGCTCACGGTCGCGACGGGCGCGTTGGCGCGCGCGCACGCGACCACGTCGGCGAGCACGTCGTCGAGCGCGACCGGATTGGGGCGCCAGCGCGCGGGGGCGTCGCCGTCGCCGTGCACGACGAAGCGCGGCGTCTGCACCTTGCTGTAGACGGTGTCGCACCACGAGCACGTTGCCGCGCACCCCGCCGTGCGCACGAAGATCTGCCGCTCGCCGACGAAGAGGCCTTCGCCCTGCACCGAGCAGAACATCTCGGAGAGGTAGCCCGCGCTCGCGCTCGGCGCGGGAGCGGCGTCGCGCGCGACGGATGAATTCTCTTTCGCTTTCGCCATCAGGAAACCGTTCGTACCTTGGTCGCGGCGTGCGCGACGGTTTGCAATTCGTCGCGGTAGCACGCCAGCAACTCGCCCAGTATCTCGCGCGGCTCGACGCGCATCTCGAGGAGCCCCACCGCGGGGACGGGCGCGCCCGCCGGGTCGATGTTAATGCCGAGGTGGATCAAACACGTCGACGGTCCCGGCGCCGCGATCGAAACCGTCAGCTTGCGGTCATCATAATATAGGTCGTCGCCCTCGCGACGCATCCGCTTTCCCCGCTTGCGCAAGAGCTCGCCCAGGAGGGCGACCAGCAAGCGCTGGCGCAGCACGGCGACGTCCAGCGGGCACGCGTGCTCGACGATGACGTGCGCCATCGACGCCGCCTTGATGAAGGTGCCCGCGCGCGCGTCGTCCAAGTCGACCAGGTTCTCGGTCGGTACGTGGCAGGGGCCCACGAACCCCGCCGCGGCGTCACCGGAGAGCCCGGTGCGCGCCGCCACCCAGCCGCTCTTCAGCTCCACGCCCGTGTACGCGATCTCGCCGTCCAGGATTCGGAATTGAATGCTCATGCGTCGAACTCTAGCACCGGCCGGTCGCCCGCCGGCAACGAATCGAGCGCGTTTCGTAAGCGAACGCACGACGCGCAGCGCCCGCACATCTTCGGCCCCGAGCGGTAGCAGCTCCACACGATCGAAAGCGGCGCCTTGAGCTCGAGTCCGAGGCGGATGATCTCGCGCTTGTCGAGGTCGATGGTGAAGCTCTCCACCCGCACGCCGTTGCGCGTCGACAGCGCGAGCGCGTCGTTGACGCGGTCGACGTAGGCGCGCGAGTTGTCGGGAAACTCCTCCGCTTCCTCGCGGTTGAAGCCGGTCACGACGGTGTCGCAGCCGTAACTCTCCGCGTAGGCGGCGGCGATGTTCACGAACACGCCGTTGCGGTTGGGGATCCAGACATCGTCGAGCGTCGCGAGCTCGCCCTCGACTTGGGGGCGCGACGCGCGCATGTCGGGCGGCGAGAGCGACTCCAACCAGCGCGCGTCGACGTCGAGGAACCCAAGCCCGTAATAGTTCGCGGCGCTCATCGACGACGCGCGCTCGCTTTCGCGCGCGCGCTGTCCGTAGTCGAAGAACATCACCGTGCGCACGTCGCGCTCGACCACGGCGCGCGCGAGCGACACCAGCGAGTCGAGCCCGCCGCTCACGAGCACGATCGCGCGCGGCTTTTTCACGCCGACCACGTCACTCCGCGTAGGCCGCGCACGCCTCGGGGCCTTCCCACACCTCGACGCGCGCGAGCTTGCCGCGCGGTCCCGGCTGGTACTTCTCGCGCAAGAGTGCGAACACTTCGCGCGCGAGATTCTCCGCGGTGGGCGGGACGCGATCGAACGGCGCGATGTCGTTCAGGTGCCGGTGGTCGAAGCGGTCGTGCACTTCGCGCCGCAGGACCGCCTTGAGATCGCGGAAGTTCGCCCCCATGCCGTGCTGGTCGAGCCCGGCGAACTCCCAGAACGCGCGCACGGTCCAGGTGTGGCCGTGCAAGCGATCGCACGGCGGGCAGCCCTCGAGCACGTGCGAGGACGCCAGCCGGCACTGGACGGACAAGGTGAAGGTTCCGGTCATATCGGGAGAGCGAACCGCGGCGGATCGAACCACACGGGGATACGCAACTGTTGGAGCGAATGATACTTGAACGATCAAGATCGGTGCAATGGGGCCCGGCCGGCGTGTGCAATTTGCAGCCGGGTTCGGACCATCGTCGAATCGACATGGACGGCTCGCAAGTTTTCTAGTTGTTTATTTTGCAATAAGTTATACGATTTTTCGCGCGCGCTTGCGCGCGCGTTCCCTCTGGTATGCGATTCGCTTAGGCGCTAGGAATGATAGCGCCGTCGACGACGATCTCTCCAACCAGGGCCATTCGATGAACGAGAAAGCAGCATCCGCTCAGCAAAAGGCGCTGCAAGAGCGCAAGCGCGGCCACTTCGACAAGGCCGTCAAGCGCTTGGAGCAGACCATCGCCCTCTTTCCCGACGAGCTCGATCTCTATCTGGACGCGGTCGACGCCTGCCTCGAGGGCGGCGAGGTCATGCAGGCGACCACCTTCCTCAAGACCGCGCAGGAAAAATTCGTCAAGGACAAGGACCGCGTCGCGCAATTCGTGAAGGACAAGCTGCTCGCAGTCCACGACCCCGCGCTCGCGCGCTACGTGGTCGAGAACGCGGTCAAGCGCCGCGAGCTCGATGGCGCGCTCGAGCACCTCGAACAGATCCCTGACCACGTCGCGCGCGACCTGCTCGCGCGCACCAAGACCAAGAAGCAGTCGCTCAAGTCGGCGAGCCACGGCGGGTATTCGCTGCGCGCCGAGATGTTCACCAACGATCTTCTCTCGGCGCTGTTGTCGATTCGTCTCGGCAGCATCAAGGACGGCATGGCCGCGCTGATCGAGATCCTCGACGAGAAGCCGGTCGAGAGCAAGATGCTGCAGCCGTTCCTCGCCGGGCTGGAAGCGAAGCAGCCCAAAGTGGGGCGCATTCGCTTCGCAAATGCGATCGCGCTATGGACCAGCGGCAACGAAGTCGACTGCATCGCGCGCCTGGTCGAAGCCGCGCGCTTCGACTCCACCGTGATTCCGTCCAGCATCGAGCGGTTGCAGTCGCTGCGCGACAAGACCAAGTTCCGCCCCAAGGTCGAGCGCGCGCTGGCCGAAGTGATGCTGCTGAAAGACGACTTCGAAGGCGCCGCCATCGTGCTGCGCACCTACATGGCCGAGAACAAGGATTCGAACCGCGAAGTCATCATGATCCTGAAGCCGTTCATCGACCCGGCCCACACCGTCAATGACTGCGTGTGGCTCGCGCTCGACGCGGCCCTGGGGCTCGAACAATCGCAGGCGGCGATGGAGCTCCTGCGCCCCATGCACCTGCGCGGCGCCGTCACGCCCGACATCTACGCGCACTTGGAAACGAAGTCCAAGGAGATGACCTTCACCATCGAGGTCATGCTGTTCCACGCCGGGATCGCGCTCGAGCTCAAGGACTACCCGCGCGCGGTCGAAATTCTGAACGCTGTCATTGTGGCGTCGCCGCAGGACGTGCACGCCGTGCTGGGCCTGGCCGACAAACACCGCGCCTCGCACGCGGGCCTCGAAGAGATCTGCCGCAAGCACATGAAGGAAGAAGTGGTGGAGTCGATGACCGAAGGCGGCGACGACTTCCAGAACTTCGACGGCAACGAGTTCAGCCTGCAGCGCGACGCCAAGGCGGACGGCATCGAGCGATCGTCGTCGGCGCCGCGCCCGTCGTCGCCGAGCGCGCCGGCCGAAAAGCCCGCCTCGCGCTTCGCGGACGAGCGCAAGAAGCCGGCCGAGAAGCAGTCGTTCACCGAATCGCGCGAGCTGTCGTTCGACGACGAGGGCGCACCGGAGACGCAAGCGGCGGCGGGCGAAACGCCGGTCGACGCTCCCGTCGATAATCCGGGCGACGAAATCGACACCGACGTGTTCGAGACTTCGAGCGATTTGCGCCTGTCGGCCCCCGGCGAAGCCAAGTCGAAGGATCGGCCGCTCGGCAAGTTGTTCAGCGAGCCGGAGGCCACCGCTTCCAAGCCGGTCGAGAAGCCCGCGCCTACGCCCAAGCCCGTCGAGCGCCCCGTCGAGAAGCCCGCGCCCGCGCCGGTCGCGAGCGCGTCCCCGCCGCAGGCGCGCCCAGCCGTCAAGCTGCGCGCGAACGATCCCGGTATCACGGAGTCGCACGTGCAGAACGTCGCCGCGCGACTGCGCGACGCCGGGGCGGCCGCGTTCTTCCACATCGACGACGACGAACCAGCCCCCGACGTCGCGCCGGTCGCCGAAGCGCCCGCGCACGCCGCGCCGGTGTCGCACGCGCCCATCGACGCCGTCCCGTACGCGAGCGCGCCCGCTCCGCGCACGGAGCCGGTCGCCGAGGCCGCGCCGGAGCCCGTCGTCGCGCGCGAGCCCGAGCCCGAACCGGTCGCGGAACCCGCGCCGGTGGTCGCGCAAGCGCCGGAGGAACCCGTCGCGCCCGCGCCGTCGGTGATCGAATTGATCGAGCGTGCACTCGAAGACGGGCGCGTCGACGAATTGCACGATCTGCTCGCCTTCGAACCGAAGGACGACGCGGAAAGATTTGCCCAGCGCTTCTACGAAGCGGAGTACCACGCGTTGTGCAGCCGTCCGCTGCCCGCGCTCGAGGTCCTGAACAAGCTCGCGCAGTCGACGCTCACCGACGAGCAGAAGCAGCGCGTGTGGTTCAAGACCGCGGTGTGCCAGCGTTCGATGAACGATTTTGCCGGCGCCAACGATACCCTCAAGCGTCTCGTGCAAACATTTCCGGGTCGCGCCGAGTACGAGCGCCTCGAGCGCCACAACTATCAGCAGTTCGTGGGTGAGCAAGCCAACGACGTCGCCGTTCTCACCAAGACCACGTCGCTAGACTGACAGTCGCGCGGCGGAACGACCCCCAGACGCCGTCCGTGCGCCCACTTCCCGGCACGGACTATGCTAGAAATCCGCGGTTACGATCGGAATTCATAGAACGCGCCGAGGCCTTCGCGCCCGGCACGAGAACCATTCGCAAACGGATCGCTGAAGGAGCGAGATCATGAAAATCTGCCCGTTCATGTCGCACATGCTGGGCGCCGACGGCAACGTCCTCGAGATCGACGCCAACCCCGCGCAGGCCACGCACGGTCCGTCCGGCGACGTGGTCGTGCTGGGATACGACGGCGACGGCGGCGTCGGGGTCAAGACCGACCGCAAGGCGAACAAGACCGCCAAGTCGGGACGCGACAATCCGGCGACCTCGCACCTCTATTGCCTGAAGGAGACGTGCCGTTTCTACCGCGCCGACGACGGCGACTGCACCTTCGACGCGATCCTGTCCGACGTGCACAAGGCGCGCAAGGCGGCGGAAGCGAGCGAGCGCGCCGCCGAGAAGGCCGGCAACCGCAAGGACGAGAAGAAGGACGACTCCTCGGCCGCGGTCGCGCGCGAGCTCGACAAGTTCTGGAAGTTCCAAACCAAGAGCGTGGCCGAGATGATCGCGGGGTTCGGCGAAGCGGAGAAGCGCCAGGCCGACACGCTCACCAAGATGAAGGCGGACGTCGAGAAGCGCATCTCGTCGCTCATCCCGAGCGAAGACGAGTCCGACGAGCGCCACGAGACCATGAACGCGATAAAGGACGGCATCGCGGAGATCAAGGACACCATCGACGCGCGCAACGACGGCTTCGAGACGCTCACCACCACGGTGTCGGACTTGGTGCTCGGCTTCGACGACAGCATCAAGCAGATCAAGCAGCAGTGGGAGCAGATCATGGCGCGCATCGGGGCCCTGGAGGCCATCGCGCCGCGCATGCAGAGCGTCGAGAGCAACGTCGGCAAGGCGATCGAGAACATCGACCGCATCGAGCGCAATTGGGCCGAGATGATGGACCAGGTGCGCGCCGAACGCAAGAAGGACGACGGCGCCACGCAGGCCAAGCGCCGCGAGGCCATGAAGTTCAACAACCTCGGCGTCACCAGCTTCCACAACGGCGACATGAAGCTCGCGCGCGACCAGTTCCTGGAAGCCTTGAAGCGCGACGACACTTTCGCCGAGTGCTACAACAACCTCGGGCTGGTCTACACCGAGCTCAATGAGAACGACCGCGCCGCCGACGCCTTCTCGAAGGCGATCAAGCTCAACCCCGAACTGCACGCGGCGTACAACAACCTCGGTTACGTGTACTACAAGCAGGGTAATTTCGACCGTGCCGTCGCCATGTACAACGAGGCGCTGGGTCGCAGCCCCAACAACAGCGCGGCGTTCACCAACCTCGGCAACGCGCACTTCAAGCTCGGGCACAAGGAGGACGCGCGCAAGGCGTGGAAGCGCGCGATCGAATTGGATCCGTCCAACGAGAAGGCGCAGCGCAGCCTGAAGAGCCTCGACAACTAAACGCGCGGGTTCGAACCCGCCCCCTAAAAACGCGATCCCCGCACCAGCGCTGACGCCGGTACGGGGATCCGCGTTTTTACGGTCAACGAAGCGGGGCTAGGCGGACACTTCGGGGGCCGCCGGCGCGGCGGGCTTGCCGTTGCGCAGGACGCCTTTCGCTTGCGGTCCCTTCGGGCTGTCCATCAACTCGTACTCGACGGTTTCGCCTTCCGCGAGCGTTCGATAGCCGTCGTCGCGAATCTCCGAATAGTGAACGAAGATGTCGCGCGCGCCGTCGTCACTCAAGATGAAACCGTACCCCTTATTTTCGTTGAACCATTTTACTTTACCAGTTTGGCGCAATTCCGAATTCCCCCTTTCTAAAAACAAGAATCCACCGCGTGCCGATCGCACCCGATGGATCCCCTACTGCTAGATAATTGACGCTGCGAACACGTGGCCAACCTTGCCTTGCGTAACGCGGAGGATTTTATCACGACGGCGCTGCGCGTGTCAAGGTGCGACACGGCGTACGCGCGCCGCGCGCTCCCTCCCGCGCCCTCTTGAGGAAGCATCCTCCGCGATGACGAACGGCGTCGTGACCACGTCGAATGCCGTTGCATTCCGCGAGTTGACGACCCCTGGGACAGTTTCGCCGACCTGGTTTTACCGCGTCCCCGAGCCACTTTCCACGCTTCGGCGGCGTTGCCGATGGCTCCTTCGGTGGCATGGAAATTGCCCTTTTCTCCTTCGCGGACAATGCCTTTGCGAATGTCGCAGGCGAGAAAGGTCGCACCGTGAGAACCTCGATTCCACACGCCGCAGTACTCGGAGAGAGCGGTGAGGTCACCAAGGCCTCGCTCAACGATCTCATCCGTCGCGCTCTCGACGCGAGTGCCACCAAGCCGTGCGCGCTCGAGGTCTACGACAGCGTGACGCAACGCGTCCTGTTCCTGCGCGACCGGCAGATTTACGCCGCCGCCGAGCTCGTCGCAGGCCAGTTCTCACCCACCACCATCCGCGACTTCATGGTGGGTGCGACGCAGATGAGTTTTCCGCGCGCGTGCTGGTTCGAGCTCAACACCAAGATCCTGCACTCGCTTTTGGTGGTGTCGCAGAAGAAGCCCGCGCTGCGCGTGATGACCAACCTGGTCGACCTGGACGAGCTGCTCGACAAGATCGAGTCCGAGGGCAAAAGCTCCATTGTCGCGGCGACGCGCGAGGACTTCTTCGCGTGCGTGCGCTACGAGAAGGGCAAGGCGGCCGCGCTGTGCATGGAGCTGTCGGCGGCGACGCCGCGCGAGGGTTCCTTCCGCGAAGAGTTCCTGGTCAAGGTGTACACGCGCTCGGCGGAGAAACCCCTCACCATCAGCCTGTACGAAGACTTCCTGGTCTCCTACGCGGCCGACGCCAAGAACCTGCCGGAGTCGTTCAACGGGCGCTTCGACGACGTGTTCCTGTCGAAGCCGCCGGTGGTGGCGCTGCGCTTCAAGGACCGCGAGATCGGGCGCTGGGAGCTGGACCGTCCGCGCCTGCGCATCGGTCGCACGCCCGACAACGACGTCGTGATTGACAACCTGGCCGTGTCGCGCTTGCACGCCCTCATCGAAGAGGAGAAGGGCGGCTACTTCGTGCGCGACTGCGACAGCCTGAACGGCACCGAAGTCAACGGCGCGCGCATCACGCGTCGCAAGCTCGAAGACGGCGACGAGATCACGATTGCCAAGCACACGATCCTGTTCCGCATCCAGGGCGGGCACGCGGTGCCCGAGCCCGAAGCGATGGCCGGCTTCGACCAGACCATGATTTTCCAGCGCAGCGCGGCCCACCCCTCGTCCGCGCCGATGCCGACACCCGCCCCCGCGCCGGCCTCGATCGCGGACGACCCGTCCGAGGGGCACGATACGCGCACCGCGACCATCGACGCCGTCGACCACCATCGCCCGCCGCGCCTCGTCGTGCGCACCGAATTCGGCGACCGCGTCATCGAGATCGAAGACGGCGTCGTCATCGGCAAGGACCAGGACGCCGACGTGCACGTGGCCGGAATGTTCGTGGCCGGGCGCCACGCCGAGATCATTCGCGAGAACGGACGCACCATCCTGCGCCGCGTCGGCGGTCTGCGCCCCGTGCGCGTGGGCGGTCGCACCGTCAAAGAGGTCGAGCTCAAGGACAACGACGAGATCCAAATCGCCAGCGAATCGTTCGTGTTCCACGAATAATCGCCGAACACCGAGAGGCACCGATGCGCTACGTCTTGATGTCCGACATCCACGGTAACCTCGAAGCCCTCCAGGCGACGATCGAAGCCGCGCGCCACTACGAGCCCTACCAGCTCATGTGCCTCGGCGACGTGGTCGGCTACGGCGCCGACCCGCAGCCGTGCCTCGACCTCGTCGGCGACAAGGCCAACCTGATGCTGGCCGGCAACCACGACCTCGCGGTCGCGGGCATCATTTCGACCGAAGAATTCAATTCCATCGCGCGCCAGTCGATCGAGTGGACGCGCGACCAATTGAGCGGCGAGGACAAGGAGCTGCTCGCCAACCTGCCGCTCCAGTACATCGACGGCGACTACTGCTACACGCACGCGTCGCCCGTCGACCCCATGCGATTCGTTTACATCCGCACGCTGGAAGAAGTGGCGGAGGTGTTCTCGCACATCGGCCAGCAGTTCTGCTTCGTCGGGCACACGCACCTGCCGGTGCTCGTCACCATGAACAAGAAGACGGGGCGCATGGAAGTCGTGCGCGACCACCGCGTGCGCTTGAGCGACAACACGCGCTACTTCGTCAACGTCGGCTCCATCGGCCAGCCGCGCGACTCGAACCCGGACGCGTGCATGGTGGTGCTCGACGAAGAGGACGGCTCGCTCGAATTCGTGCGCGTCCCCTACGACATTTCGAAGTCCCAGGGAAAGATTCTCTCCAACGGTCTTCCTTCGTATCTCGCCGAACGCCTCGTGCTGGCGCGGTAACGGATCGGAGGCGAGCACCGTGACCGACAACAAGAACTTCAAGGTCCTGCAGACGGTCGCGTCCGGCGGCACCGCCGTCCTCTATAAGGCCATCCAGGTCTCGCTCGACCGCGTGGTCGCGGTGAAGCGGCTGCACCAGCACCTCACCACCGACGAAAACTTCACGCGCCGCTTCATCCTCGAAGCCAAAGCGGCGGCGTCGCTCGACCACGAGAACATCGTGCGCGTGATCGACTTCGGCGTCGAGGACGACTGCTACCAGATGGTGATGGAGTTCGTCGAAGGCGAGAGCCTGAAGGAAGTTCTCGAGCGCTGGCGGCCCATCAACTTCGACCTCGCGCTCGCCATCGTGCACCAGACGTGCCGCGGCTTGGAGCACGCGCACTCGAAGGGCATCGTCCACCGCGACGTCAAGCCCGGCAACGTCATGCTGACCAAGGCCGGCACGGTCAAGATCACCGACTTCGGTCTCGCCAAGCTGACCCAAGGGTCGAGCGTGCACACCGCCGCCGACTCCATTCTGGGCACGCCGCTCTACATGTCGCCCGAGCAGGCCTTCGGCGAGAGCGTCGACCAGCGCAGCGATTTGTTCTCGCTCGGCACCGTGCTGTACGAATTGCTCACGGGACGCCAGCCGTTCGCGAGCGAGAACTACATGGGCGTCATCCAGAACATCATCCACAAAGACATCCCGTCGGTGCGCGAGCTCAACCCCGAGATCCCGCCCACCGTCGAAGCCATCGTGACGCGCGCGCTGGCCAAGAACCGCGAGCAGCGCTTCCAGTCCGCGCGCGACTTCCGCTACGCGATCGAGACCGTGATGGGCGCGGAGGGACTGAACCGCGCGCTGGCGGCGCTGCCCGCGCTGCTCGAGCGCAACACCGACACGCGCATCCTGACCAAGCCGTCGTCGACGCCGAGCACGGCATCGCGCAAGAAACACGGCAGCGCGGCGTCGTGGGCCGCGAGCAGCTCGCAGATCAAGCGCAAGCAGCGCGCGTCGCGCGCGTGGTTCGCGGTGGCGGCAGTGGCGCTCATCGCGGCCGGCGGCGCGGGTTACTACTTCTGGCCGGAGCTGCGCGCGCTCGGGGGCGGCTCGACGCCGGCCGACGTGCAGCAGTCGGGACTCTCCGACGCCGCCATCGGCCTGGTGCCGAACACCGACGCGGCGGCGGCGACCGTCGACTCGAGTGCTACCGCGCTCGTGGATTCGACCGCCGCGGTACCGGCCGACACCGCGCGCGTCGCGGCGGCTACAGACGCGCCGACGCAAGCAGCGACCGGCCCGCGCTCGTCGATGCAGTGGGCGACGCCGTCGTCGCAACAGCAGCAGCAGCAGCAGCCCGCGGCGCAGCAGCAAGCCGCCGCCAACACCGCGCCCGCGCCGGCTCCCGTCGAGCCCGCGCCGGCCAAGCCGGAGAAGAAGGTCACCGAGGACGAACCCGAGAAGGTGTTTCGCGAGGGCTACCTCTCGCTCACCGCGGATCCCGGCTGCGAGGTGTGGGTGAACGGCAAGTACCGCGGCGACGCCTCGCCGACGCTGCGACTCACGCTCCCGGCCGGCCGCCAGACCATCGAGTGCCGGCACCCGAAGTGCGAGCCGTACATGGAGACGATCCAGATCGTGTCGGGAGAGTTGTCGCGCCGCAACGTGACGCTCCAGCGCCTGCGCGGCATCATCAGCCTCGCGACCACCGAAGGCGCCGAGCTCTACATCGACGGCAACCTGATCGGCGTCACGCCGATCATGCGCCCGATCGAAGTCGACGCGGGCACCCACACGGTCACGATCAAGAAGGCGAACTTCTTCACCTGGACGTCGGACGTGGTGGTGGAAGCGAACGACACGCTCCCGCTTCGCATCACGCTCTCGCCGCGCTACTAGATTCCCGTCCACTCCGCCGCCGCGCCCGAGACCGCGGCCGGCGTCAGCGCGCGCAGATTCCCCTGCGGCGCCCGCACCACCTTGAGATTGTCGCAACGCGGCGCCCACCGGAACGGATCGGTGGGGCCGAACACCGCCAGCGTGCGCGCGCCCGCCGCCGCCGCCACGTGCATGACGCCGGTGTCGTTGCACAACACCAAGTCCGCGCGCTGGAAGAGCGCGGCGACGTCGGTGATGGAGCGCCCGCGCACCACGGTGCCGTCGACGCTGCACGCGCGCCGGAACGCGGCCACCGCGGGCGCGTCGCGCGGTCCTTCGACGATCGCGAGCGATAGCGAGCAGCGCGAATTGAGATCGTCCACGACCGCGGCAAACCGCTCGGGCGGCCAAATGTTCTCGACCTTCCCCGCCCCCGGATGGAGCGCGAGCTTCAAGGTACCCTCGCGCCAGATCTCGCGCGCGGCGCCGTCGGCCCACGCTTCGCTCGCGGCACCCGGCACCAACAGCGGCGCGATGTCGTCGGTCGTGATCCCCACCGCGCGCAGCGGAAACAGGTTGTGCTCGGCTTCGTTGAGGCGGGCGAGGGTGGCGTCGCTGGGAAGCGGGAGGGTGAGGTTGAGGTAGCTGCCGGTGAGCGAGTCGCCGAGCGCGCGCGACGTCGACCCGATGCGCACCTTCGCTCCCGACAACACCGCCAGCACCACGCTCGTGAACGAGAACGACACCGTGTGCAGCACGATGGCGAGGTCGTACTGGTGGGCGCGGATCGCGCGCACCATGGCGAGGTGGCTCGCCGCGCGCGCCTTGTCGTAGGTGAACACACGGTCGACGTAGGGGCTGTTGGCGAGTACGCCGCGGTTGAGCGTCGACGACACCACGCCGATCGACGCGTCCGGGTACGACTCGCGGATCGCGCGCAGCGCGGGGATCGCGAGCATCATGTCGCCCATTTGATTGTGCTGGCGAATGACGAGGATGCGCGAGAACACCATGGCGCGAAACTCGTCGGCGCCGATGGGACGCGCGCGCAAGAAAGCGCCCACGCCGCGCATGAGCGCGCGCTTGCCGGAGCGTTCGAACGACTTCAGCGCGCCCACGCCGTCACCACGACTGCTCTTTCGCATGCGCGCGAATCTCGCCGATGATGGCGAGGTAGCTCTGGTAGCGCGACGACGCGATCGCGCCCGCCTCGACGGCGGCCTTCACCGCGCACCCGGGCTCGTGCGAGTGCGTGCACGGCTCGAAGCGGCAGCGCGTGTCGATGCGCGCGATCTCGGGGAAGCACGCGGCCAGCTCGGTCTCGTCGCGGCCCGGGAACCCGAAGGTCTGCATGCCGGGCGTGTCGGCGAGGAAGCCGCCGCGAAACGGGAACAACTGCGACGACGTGGTGGTGTGGCGTCCGCGTCCGGTTCGCTCGCCGACCTCTTGCGTCAGTTGCTCGAGCTTGGGGTCGAGCCGGTTGATGAGCGACGACTTCCCCACCCCGGACTCGCCCACGAAGGCGTAGACGCCGCCGGCGATGAGGCGCTCGAGGGCGTCGAGGCCGCGGCCGCTGTCCGCGCAGGTCGGGAAGACCTCGTAGCCGCACGCGCGATAGACCGCCGCCACCGCCTCGATTTCGGGCGGCTTCGCCAGGTCGGTCTTGTTCAATACGACGGCGGCGGGCGCGTGGCCCCACTCGGCGGCGGCCAGCACCCGGTCGACGAACACCGGCCGAAACGGCGGCTCCGAGAACGACGTCACCACGAACAGGCGCTCGACGTTGGCCACGATCGCGCGCTCACCCCCGCCGCGGTCGACCCAGCGCGACAACACCGAGGCGCGCGTGAACACGTCCTCGAGGGTGACCCCGGACCCGCCGGGGTCCTGTCGCACCGCCACGCGGTCGCCCGCCACCACCTGCAGCGACGCCTTCTTGACCCGGAAGCGACCGCGGAGCGAGCACGCCAGCACCTCGTTGCCGACGCGCACCCACACGTCGCCCCCGGTCACACGAATGACGAGGCCGTTTTCGAGTCGATCTTGCATCGAGGGTCGTGTTTGGACTAGGATTCGGGTCGGCGCAACCGTGAATTGTGGTTGAGGATACCCGCCGGTTCTGATATTTTCCAGGCGTTCATGATGACGTCCCAAGAGCTCGCATCATACTTCCGAGAATCCCTCTGTATTTTCGACCTCAAAGCGACCTCCAAGAAGGAAGCGCTCGCCGAGATGGTCGACGCGGTTTGCGCCGACCGCGACATCAAAGACCGCGGCCTCATTCTAGAAATGCTGCTGAACCGGGAAAGCCTGGGCAGCACCGCCATCGGCAAGGGCGTCGCGTTTCCGCACGGGCGCACGCTGGCCGTGCGCGAGCTCGCCATCGCGTTTGCGCGCTCGTCGCGCGGGGTCGACTTCGACTCCACCGACAAGAAGCCGACGCACGCGTTCTTCCTCATTATCGCTCCGCCCCAGGACCGCGATAACGTCTACTTACAGGTTCTCGGGCGCGTGGTCGACCTGATCAAGGACGACGCCGCGCGCGAACGCGTGGTCGCGGCGTCCGGCTACCAAGAGCTCAAATCCATCATCGAAGGGCAGGGTTTGTGACCGACCATCCGTCCAAGAAGCAAGATCAGGCTCGCCTCCTCGTCGCCCTCCAGGATCTCGACCACATGATCCGCGACGCCGAAGACGCCAAGACCGCCGCCAAGATGCAGGAGATGGGATTCCCCATGGACGGCATCGACGAGATCAAGAAAGCCCGCGCCGAACTCACCCAGCACGTCAAGCCCCAGCTGCTCACCCGCTACCAGCGCGTGTCGAAGAACTACGACCGCATCGTGGTGCCGGTCGTCAACGAGCTGTGCACGGGCTGCTTCGCGAAGGTCCCGACGTCGTTCCGGTACGAGAAGAACGCGGTCGTGACCTGCGAGAGCTGCGGTCGCATCCTCTATTTCACCTAGCCTTCCCCGGCCGCCCTTCGAAGACGGGGCCTTGCCTTTCTCCCGTAGTCTGGTAAAATATTTTAACCAACTGCCGGCGGGATCCCCTTCCGTTCGATAATTTGCCCGGCAGAAACCCTCTTTTTCGGGAGTTTGGTCGATGGAGTCTTCGGTACGCGCCTTCCGGCGGAACCTCGAGCCGTTCGAGGACGAACGCGTCGCGGGGCCGTGGCGCATGGCGGGCCACGTCGACCTGGTCAGCGAGCGCCGCTACCTGGTGAGTTGGGTCGACGCCGGCGGCCGCCTCGACGCCGACGGCCTCTCCTTCCGCTGCGACGCCGCCGTCGCCATCGCGCCCGACGCGTGCGCCCCCGCGCTCGAGATCGTCGCCAACAACGGGCGCGTCGAAATTCTCTCCCCCTACGCCGCCAAGATCGATTCCACCACGCTCGCTCCGTCGCGCGTCGACGAAGCGATGGCGTCCATCCTCGAGACGCTGGTGCGCTTCGAGGCCCACGCGTTCTTCGCCGCCGAGCTCGCGCCCGAATTCGTCGCCGTCGACGAAGAGGGCCGCGTGTCGATTCTGGTCGGCGCGTACGCGCTGCCGTCGGACGCGGTCGACGCCGGCGACGGCCACGCCGACGCGCGCGCGGCCCACGCGACCGCCGTCGGCGCGATCGCCGAGTGGCTCGCGACGCTCGCGGAGCCCGCGCTCGCGAAACGACTGCGCGCGCTCGCGTCGCAGATTGCGCACCAGAAGATTCGCTCCGCCGTCGACGCCGCCGCGCACTGGGACGACGCGCCGGTGCGAACGAGCGAGGCGGGCGGCGGCGCGCCGAGCGTCGACATGGACGCGGTCGCGCGCGCGATCGAAGCGTCGCAAGTGGTGGAAATCACCGGGCCGTCGGAGAGCGGCCGCACCGCGGTGCTCGAGCGCGTCACCGCGCGCCTGCGCGCCGCCGGGGTCGACGTGCGGAAGGTCGACGAGTGGGATGTGGCCTCGTCGTCGCGGCGCCGCGGCGCTCCGCGCGACACCGCGCGCGCGTCGGGGTGGATAGTAGGCGCCGTCGACGAACGGCCGCTCTTGCACGCGCTCGTGCTCGACCAC